>CAUSLL010000010.1:0-26209 GCA_963532835.1 uncultured Candidatus Saccharibacteria bacterium | reverse complement strand
AAATCGCCGGAAATCTTGGCATACAAAGGCAAGCTGATTGAGCGAATCGAATATTTACTGGACGGACAATTGGCGCTGGTACACGTGCCGTTTGAGGAAATTCAAGCCTACAGCGACGCCTACAACCCCGGCGCGCTGATCGGCGACGAACTACGACTAGTCGAGGGCGTGGCGCTCAGCTGTGTCATCAAAACCTACCCCGACGGCAAGCTGACCGCCCGCCTGCGCGGCAACCTACCAATCGCCGACACCGTGGCTGGCTACTTCGGCGGCGGGGGCCATCCGTATGCGGCTGGGTTTCGCGTATACGAAGAGTACGATCAAATCGTACGGGAGCTGGTCGAGGCGACTAGCCGTGCTTTGGAAGAGGTACGACAGAACTAGCACTTATTACAATATTTCAGCAGTTAGCAGCATGCTTTACCAACGTCTCGCAACAGGGGCCACGATATTTTTATAACATAATATTGACAAAAATCTATTGACGTTTTGTTCTATTATTGGTATATATATTTCAGAGCTCGGCATAATCATCGGTGAACAAACCTGGAAGAAATTAGCAAACACAAGTATAGTCGCCAATCTACTTAGTAAAATAAGACTCGAGTAAGATCTATCGATAAATATAACTCAGACCCGCTTGCTCCAAGCGCTGCATTATATTCCCATGTATCGCAAAGTGATAAATGAGTTCAAGCGCCACAGAGAGCAGATATAGAAAAATATCTTAAAAATGGTATAATATTATCCAATATGGGCTAACAAATTTATGGAGGACAGATTATGGATTATGAAGAAATAAAACTTAATGTTTCAAATAATAAAATTAGAGAATATAAGCAATTTGACGGATTAAAGTTATATTCTGATATCTTTAAATCTAAAAATGGAAAGATATTGACTAATAAAAGGATATATATTACTAAAAAGCAAAATTATGTTTATTACGAAAGAACAGAGGTAAATTGGAATTATTGGTCAAGTAGAGAAAATTATAGTTCAACATTCAATCCGGAGGATATTAAACATAATATTATATTCGAAGTTTCATCAAAATTAAGCGACTTTACTAAATATCTTGGAGAAGAAATAATTCAGAAAATTGAATTGAAGCAGAAGAACGGAGAACTTGTTGAGATATTAGATATTTAATTATATTGTGATAATTAGATTACTGGCCCAAAATATAGCATCTACTCAAGCATATAAAAGATCCCTTTTGCATAACCAAAAACTAATAGTGGATATTGGAAAGCCAAAATATGCTGTAAACCTACATCTCAAGCAAGGTACAAGCGAAACATACAAGGATAAAATACTAAAAGTACTTATTAGTTTACCTAAGTTCTATCGATATATATAACTCAGGCCCGCTTGCTCCAAGCGCTGAATTATGCCCTCATGCACCGCAAAGGCATCTTTTGCAGTCACGGGACCATTGACCTCCTGACGGATAGCTTCAACTCTGCGAGATGCTAACATAGCGCGCTCCATTGACCCGTGGGTTTCAGCAAGGTATTGCTCGACACAGTCGCTAACCGCGTACGCCTTTAGTTCACGAGCAAGTTTAAGACGAGATTTAAAACCTGTTAACGTGGTAGCTGATATATCTTTTGTACTACAAACATATAGGAGCGGACTATTCACATGATCCAACGCGTGCGTTGCTTCATGGACCATAACCGCAATGTCGATTGGTTCAATGTCGGTAGAGTTCATGCCTATAAAAGGCCGACCTGCAACATGAGAAATATCGTCTTTAGTAAGATTAAAGTATTTTGTCACTGCGCAACATGTAGCTAGGCTTGGACGATCAACCTTCATCATCTCGCTATTATATTTACTATCTAACACTCTCTCTAGCTGAGGAATTAATATTTGACCACATTCATCGCTGGCCAGCTTTTTGTTTATGACCCCAAGCTGCACAGGCGTTGGCGCAAGCTTAAAGTGCGAGGTGAATTTCGTACTCCCAACTAGCGGGATACTGTTCGGGTCAGATGCCAATAACTCATCGGCACTAATAATGCCGGCCTTGTTGTACGTAACAGGATGTAGCTGCTAAGCAACCTCTGAAAGCTCCAGCGCCAAGCCTCCCAGTTTGTCAGTGATTTCAGGACGATCCAGCGTTTCTACCAACTGGTCCTGAATGCGCCCAAGCTCTGCCAGGTTGTTAATCGGGTGCCACCTCTGCCGCGTGGGTGGTGTACCATCAGGATCTCGCTCACTCATTAGTTATGACATTATACACTATATTGTTAATACTGTCAATGCTTATACCGTAGCTAACAGGGGAGTAAGACTATGGCTTTGATGGTAACCATTGACATTTTACGTAATTAGTGATATAAAGATAGTAGGCTTTTGTTGACGAAGTTTTGTGGCTTTGTCCAAAAGTTGTATATTGACAAGCAGTTGAGAATAGAGCAAGGTGAGATTTTATAGTGGCATTTCGCAGTGAAAATGGCACCATGAAACCTCATCTTGCTCACGCGTCACCCGGGCGCCAAGAGCAGTGTTTTTCCTGAGGGAAAGGCGCAGGCACTCCGCCTGGATGAGGAGAGAGTGGAAAGATGGATACAAAAACCGTCCACCGTATTATGAGAGCGCTCTCGTCCGGTGAAGTCGGACGCCGAATCGAAGCCTCCTCTTACGGGGAGGCTGCCTACTATCTGCGGCATGGCGAAATCCTCTTCGCTATCGCCGAATACCCGACGCATAAAGTTGTACTGTATGTGGATACACCTGAGCGATACAGACAACTGGAGTATAAGGAAACAGATTATACTCTGTATGCCGTCGATGAGAAGGAGCTTCAAGACTTCCTCTCGTAGCCCCGAGCTGGCAAGCCGCCGAGAATTCTTGGCGGTCATCTCCACCGCACATATTCTCCTGCTTGTCAGTTCGCTCCATGGATGCGTGTCTATGCTGATGAGTCGGAAACGACGAAAGCGAACTTTGAAAAGCGGCCCGTCTGCCGTACAATAGAGTTAATGATACATCTCTACAACACCCTCACGCGCCACAAAGATG
This sequence comes from uncultured Candidatus Saccharibacteria bacterium, assembly GCA_963532835.1. GTDB lineage: Bacteria > Patescibacteriota > Saccharimonadia > Saccharimonadales > Saccharimonadaceae > Nanosynbacter. Next base: position 23,176 of record CAUSLL010000010.1, on the reverse strand, counting down.
AACTGAAACCGCTCGATGGACAGACGGTTCGCATGTACACCTGTGGGCTGACGGTGTATTCGCAGCCGCACATCGGCAATTGGGTTGGCTATGTCTACTGGGATGTGTTGGTGCGGTTACTGCGTTGGCAAGACATCTCAGTTATTCGCACGCAAAATATCACCGACGTTGGGCATTTGACCAGCGATGATGATGGTGGTGAGGACAAGATGGAGAAGGGGGCGCGCCGCGAGGGTAAGACCGCTTGGGACGTGGCCAAGCAGTACATCGCCATCGCCGATCACGAAGCGTATGAGGTATTGAAGCTGGTGCGGCCCGACCATTTGGTGCGGGCAACGGACTACATCCAGCAGCAAATTGACTTTGCCCGCAGGCTCGACGAGAAGGGATTTCTATACAAAATTGATGGCGATGGCATGTATTTTGATACATCGCGGCTGCCGGATTATGGCAAACTCGCGCGGCTGGACGTAGCCGGACTGGAGGCCGGCGCCCGGGTCAGTGTCGAGGGCAAACGCAACATCACCGACTTCGCCGTCTGGAAATTTTCACCAACAGACGCCAAGCGTGACATGGAATGGGACAGCCCGTGGGGAGTCGGTTTTCCAGGTTGGCACTTAGAATGCTCGACCATCGCTCGGGAGACGCTGGGTGATGCAATTGACATTCACACTGGCGGCATCGATCATATTCCGGTGCATCACACCAACGAAATTGCTCAGAGTGAGAGTTTGACCGGACAGCAATTTGCCCACATCTGGCTGCACAATAACCACATAAAGGTGGATGGCCGCAAGATGAGTAAGTCGCTCGGCAACATCATTACCCTCAGTGACATCACCGCCCGCGGTTTTAGTCCAATGGCCTTTAAGCTAGCGATCCTCAGCAAGCATTATCAAACCGAAGGTAATTTTACCTGGGAGATTTTAGAGGCAGCCCAGGCGCGGCTAGATCATTGGCGCGGCTATGCGGCGCTGCGACACCAGACGCACGACACGCTGGATGATGACGACGAGAAAGATGAGCAGGAAGGCACCGTGTCGCTGCTAGCGGCGCAGCAGGCGCTGGTTGAAAAGCTGAATGATGATTTGGATACACCAGGGGCCATGGCACTGATTGATGAAGCATTTTCACGGCTAGATCATGCGCCGTTAGAGAAAATCCATCGCGGCGGTTTATTGCAACTCATTGAAATTATTGACGAGGTTTTGGGCTTGGATTTGGCAGAATCGACCCCTGACATCACTGACGATTTGAAAAGATTGATCATCCAGCGCCGCAGCGCCCGCGCCGAGAAAGATTGGCAAGAATCCGACCGTATTCGCGATGAGCTGTTGGCGGCTGGCATCGCCATTCGCGACACGCCAAGTGGCAGCATTTGGACATGGAAATAGCCCGCCGACATGACCAAGCGGGCTAACCTCACGAAGCACACTAATTAATCTTCGTTTTTGATTTTCTTCACTAATTTGTTGAGTGGCTTTGCGCTTTCAAGACGATTTTTCTTGGCCTGCTCCAAGTAGTTTTCTAGTAGAACCTTGACCACACCGGCCGCCGGGATGGCGATCAAGCTTCCCAATAGCCCACCAACATAAAGACCGATGGTCACCGATGACAACACCATCAGCGCCGAAAGCTCTAATTTCTTTGACTGAATTGACGGTGCGATGAAATTGTTCTCAATCTGCTGGTAAATGATAAAGTAGGCAGCGTAGATGATACCAGCGGTGACGTTGTTAAAGGATAATAGCAACGCTATCAGCAGGCCAGCCAGAGTGGCGCCAAACATCGGGATAAGCGTCAAGATAAAGGTAACCATGACGGTCAACATTGCCAAGTTCGAGTCAATAGCTGGGAATGCCAAGCTCAAACAGAACACTACCACGCCTGACAGCACAGCATCGATACCTGACACTGTCAATTGTCCAGATACATAGCCTGTGACCACATTGTACATCTGTCCAGCCAGTTTTTTGTGATTTTCCATCTTGCTTTGGTCGTTGTAGAGTCCCCACAAGCGCTTCATCCACATCGGACCTTCCAGTAGCATCAAGAACGACAAAACCAATACCAAGAACAGAGAGCCAAGGAATGACGCCAGCGAACCGACACTTGAGATCAAGTTGGTACCCGCACTGGCTGCCCACGATGAAGCCTGTTGTTTCAAGTTGTTTAATGTCGCGTCAACCTGTGAGCGCCAGCCATTTTTATCGATCAGCTCATTGATGCCGTGCCACTGCGAACCAGCTTGATCAACCAAGCCTGGCACGCTCTCAACAAACTTGGCGGACTGCTGGACAATTGGCGGCACTGCAAACCACGCCACACAGCCCAGTAGCGTCACCAACATAACGTATGCCAACGCTGTACCGCCCAGGCGGCTTTTGCCAGGCAGCAGCTTTGCCAGGGCCGAAACGGGCCGGTTCAAAGCCAGAGCCAAGAACAAGGAGATACCAAGGAGAATCAGCGCACTCTTTGCCGAATAAATTGCTACTCCTGCCAGCCCAAAACCAATCACCACCAGCCAGAACCGCACAAATGTTTTTGTGTCTATTTCAATACGTACTTTCATAGGTAACATTGTACAATCTTATACCGAGTAGCGCAAGCAATGCGAGGCGCTCAACCACTGAACGCCTCGCATTGTAACTGAATATTTGACGGCTAATTTTTCGCCGCTTCATCACGCCGAGCACGCAAGACCGACAGCGACAATTTGCTGTCATACTGCATGGCACCGTAGCGAAACAGTTTGACCGCCACCACAACCGCCACAAAGGCACTGGCTGCCAAAATAGCCACGGCGATAACCGCCTCGTGAACTGGCAAGTTACCGACGGCATTGCGGAGCAGTAGTGGAATTGGTGCAGTCAATGGGAAATAGCTGAAAAACTGCACAAATGGTGAATCTGGATATGATACAAATGCACTAGCACCATACAGTGGAGCAAATAGGGCAAGGATGACAATAGTAAACCAGGAGGATGCTTCTTTGGCGGTTGGCATCATGGCACCAACCGCAACTAACAGACCGGTAAACATCATAAATCCTGTGGCAAATACCCCCAGAGCGATGCCAATTCTCACTGGGTCGAATACCAAATTACTCAAATCCAACGATGGTATATGCAGCTTTTGACCTAAGGTGAAGTACAACACCAATACCGGTACAATGATGACCAGCCCCTGAATCAGCGCCAGTAAGATCATCGCCAGAATCTTTCCAGTGATCAACGTCTTGGCCTTAACCGTCGTCAGTAGCATTTCCACTGTACGGTTTTCTTTTTCTTCCACCGTACTGTTGAGCATCTGCCCACCAAAGAAGGCGATCAGCATATAGAACAGCACCAGGAAGAAGCCCGGCACGATCATCTCTTTCACGCCGTCAAATTCAACACCGTTACGGTAGGTAGTCGTTTCCGTTTTCACTTTCTTTTGCAAAATCGCCTTGGACTGTGGATCTATTTTCCCCTCAATTGAAGCAGTCAACAACGTCTCAGCCACCGCAGAATAGCGGCTATTTTGGAACATACCGACATCTTTACCATAGGTCTGTACGGCGTTCTGCTCCAAGTTAACAGGGAAGTAAATAAATCCGTCCAAACTGCCGTCTTTGACGCGCTGAATACCCTGGTCCTTGCTACTTAATTTTTCCAGCTTCATCTGCTCAGCCAATTGTGAGTTAACGACGCCTGAGTCGTCGACGATGGCTACTTTGAAATCTTGTTCTTGAAGCTTTTTGGTAGCTTCCATAGTGGCTTGATTTGACCAAAAGACGATGCCGAAAATAGCAGCAAACATCAGCGGGAAGCCGAGTGCCATTGCCCAAAAGCTGAATTTCTTCAGCATGCGCATGATCTCAAATTTAACCACCGTTCCCAAATTGTACATGTTACGCATTGACCGCCTCCTTTTCCTCGCCGCCGTAAATCTTCACAAAAATATCATCCAGGCTCTTACCGCCATATTTCTTTCTGATATCCGCTACGGTGCCGTATTCTACTGCATTGCCATCTTTCAGGAGAACTACTTTGTCGCACAAGCGCTCGACTTCTTCCATTTGATGGGTCACGAACACCACGGTGGCGCCGGCTTTTTGTCGCTCTTCAATGATATTCATCAGTAGTCGGCGGTTGACTGGGTCAAAACCCTTGGTTGGCTCGTCCAAAATGAGCAGTTCTGGGTCGCCCATGATGGTCACGCCGAGCTGAATTTTCTGTTGCTGACCACCTGATAATTTGTCCAGCCGCGTTTTTGCCTTATCGCTCAAGCCCACTCGCTCCAAATACTTGATTGAAAAATCGCGAGCCTCTTCCTGGCTCAGACCTTTCAAGCGCCCAAAGTAAATCATCGTGTCAATGACTTTTTCTTTTTTGTACAAACCGCGCTCTTCCGGGAGATAGCCTAGCTTGACGCCATCTTCAACTGCATACGGTTTGCCATCAACTAGCAGCTCACCAGCCGTTGGCTCGTATAACCCCAGCAGCGCCCTGAGCGTCGTGGTTTTTCCTGAACCATTACTGCCCAAAAATCCGAACACTTCGCCCCGCATCACCTCAAAGCTCAAATCTTTGATGACCGTTTTGGTGCCAAACTTCATACTAAAGTTTTTAATTTGAATAATGGGATTTACCTCTTTACCCATACACCTCCTTGGTTATTGTCACCATCAATTATAGCATTCAGGGATTTTTCAGAAAACCAGGGTATAATGGACACATGAGACTATTGGTCGTCGAAGATGAAAGAAAAATTGCTCGAGTCATCGCGGCGGCGCTGCGGTCAGAAGGTCACGCCGTCGACATGGTACATGACGGAGAAGAGGGATTGGCCATGGCAGAAACTGAGCCCTATGACCTATTAGTGCTGGACCGCATGCTACCAGGCAAAAGCGGCACCGATATCATCACCGCGCTGCGTCAAGCCAACAAAACAATGCCTATTTTACTACTGACGGCGCTCGGCACGACCGAAGACAAAGCCTTTGGTCTGGATGTCGGCGCCGATGACTATCTGGTCAAGCCATTTGCCATCGATGAGCTAACCGCCCGCGTCAGGGCACTGCTGAGGCGGCCGCCTTTAGCGCATGACGATGAGCTGACAGTCGCTGACTTGACGCTCAATCAAACTCAGCGCACCGTCAAACGTAGTGGCAAAACCATTGAGCTGACAGCCAAAGAGTTCGCGCTGTTGGAATACCTGATGCGCCATCCTGGTCAAACCTTGAGTAAAGAAACGCTGATCGCTCATGTGTGGGATTTTGATGCTGATATTTTACCGAACAACGTCGAAGCTTACATCAAGCAACTGCGCAAGAAAATCGATAAGCCATTTCGCCGCCCACTGATTCACACCGTGCGTGGCTTTGGCTATAAAGTGGAGGCAGGCGCGTGAAACTATTCACCTCCGCCACCATCAAGCTAGCGAGCTGGTATCTGTTGATATTGATGATGGTCAGTCTACTGTTTAGCGGCATCATCTTTAACATTGCGCGCTCGGAAATTGACGCTCGCTTGCAAGGTTTCGCCGTCAAGCGTGGACTAGTCAGCGGCAGCTCACTGGACAAGCCGCTGAGCGAGCAGATGGAGGCTACCGACGCCAATCTCATCATCAGCTTGGCATATCTCAACCTGGTGGTGTTGCTCGGCGGTGGCGTCATCGCTTATCTGTTGGCGCAGCGCACCTTAGAGCCAATTGAAGCCGCCCATCAAGCCCAATCACGCTTTGTCGCTAACGCCAGTCATCAGCTACGCACACCACTGGCCATCATGAAAGCTGAGGCCGAGCTGGCACTGCACAACCCCAAAACGCCCAAATCAGAGCTGCGGCAAACACTAGCAAGCAACCTTGAGGAGATCAATCGTCTGAACGAACTTGCCACCATGCTTTTAGAATTGTCCCACAGCGAACGGCAACTCTCGTCCAACATCGAAAAATTTGACCTGGTAGAGTTAACCAACAATCTGATCAGTTCCAGGCCAGGCAAGGAGCGGGTGACGCTGCACGCCCCCGACGACTTGGTAGTCACCATGAATCGGCCAGCAGTGCGAGAGGTGATTGCAGTGCTTCTGGACAATGCTGTCAAGCACAGCCCCAACACTTCACCCATTAGCCTCACCATCAAACTTCTCAAGACGACCGTCATCATCACCGTCGCCAACCATGGCCCAGGTATCAACGCCAAAGATCTGCCGCACATATTTGAACGATTTTACAGCGGCCAGCAACACGCCAATAGTTACGGGCTGGGGCTCAGCCTAGCGCATCAACTAACGCGTGCTTTGGGCGGGCATATTTCTGCACGATCCACCCCTGGAAAAGTCACGACATTTACACTTTCGCTGCCAAAACGCTAAATTTCAGGTATTTTTCAGGTAGACATGGTGTACTAGATAGTGTCGGTTGGGTAAGCAACCGGGAAAGGGGTACTATGAGTAATGTACGAACGACGCATCTCAGTCAAAAAGGCTTTAAAGAATTACACAAAGAAATTTCTCAGTTAGAAGCACAAGAAAAAACGCTCCAGTTCACCTTGCGTGAAATCGGTCGCGCTAAATCCCGCGACGATAAATTGCAGCGCAATGAAGTCATCATGAACCTGGAACTGGTCAGTGGCAAATTGGCCAATTTACGCCACATGCTAAAGAATGCCAAACCGCTACCACGCAAACGCGACCGCTTACGCGTCGCTCTGGGCTCAATCGTTGACTTAGTCGATCAGCAAGGTCGCATGCTTCACTACATACTGGTTGACAGTCTGGAAGCCAATCCGACAGACGGCCGCATATCCATAGACAGCCCGTTGGGTCGCAGCCTACTAGATAAGCGCCCCAAAGACACCGTTTCCTGGTGCGCTGGCGTCAAATTACAGCGCGCCCAGCTAGTCGCCATCCGATAACTACGAACCACCACGCCCCCTTCAGCTTCCGTCATCATGGTGGAAGCTCTTTTTGTGCGATTGACAATTTAGCATAAACAAAATATAATACCGCTTATGCGTAGAAGACAAAAACAACAGATTTTCATTGGCGTTTTCATTGGCTTATTTGTCATTGCAGTCAGTATCCTAGGAATCATATTTTATAATCACTATCAAAAAGAGCAGATCAATCAGCGTCTGGCCGCCAACACGGTCCACTTCGCCTCTGATGGCTACAATGTCGCTGCTACTATGTTGCTGCCGAAAGACCAGTATTCGTACGAGATCAAGAGCGAAGAGCGTCCGCGCTTTCCAACCATGATCATCAAAGACAAGGGCGAAACATACACCATCACCGCCAAAATCGCGCAGGTCGGAAAAGCCAGCCGTGCCAATGACCTCGAGGCTGCCAAAAAACGAGGTAACTTCACTGAGCTCAAGGCCGACAAAGCCACTGGCGCACTGGGAGGCTACGCCTATGATGACAATTCGTATCACTACATCGTCAAAATACCACTGGTTCAGCGTGACCAAGAATGGTACGAACTCCACCTGGACATTGAAAATATCAGCAATGCTTCAGGCAGTAAAACCTTGTTCGAGTCATCCAGTATCCAGTCATTGGTCAAGTCTGTCAGGTACGACAGTAATTACCAAGCGCCCGACCAAGAATACACCTCAGATGACCGAGAAATCGTGAAAGTAAACAAGTTCGCTAACGAAATCGACGGCTTTAGTATCACGCAACGGTCCAGCGCTGATGACAAAATCACCTTTGTTGGCACCAGAAACAACGTCCAAATCAGCCTCACAGTTCGTCCTGTTTCCACCTCTAAAACACTAGAGCAGGCGACTGCAGATGATTATTATGTAAAGGCTGGCACCCACAAATACGACCAAATCACCAAGTATAATTCCAAAGAAGTACGACACACAACGCCACAAAGTGACCCGACAAGCTACGTAACCTTCTTTTACTACTTTGAAAAGGACGGTGTAATATTGCAGGGGACTGGCCGCTACAACGCTGAAGGCAAGAATGCCTTTGACCAAATGGCCAAAACCGTCTTCGAAACAGTCCAAGTCGACAAAGCTCGCGCCAAAAAATACGTGCAGTAAGAATTAGACCGCTTATGCTTTTTGTTTTATACTGTGAAGTATGACATTTTACGCCACGCCCGCTCACGAAACCCTGAAAAAATTACGCACAAATGAATATGGGCTAACGGCCAGAGAGGTTAAACGCCGCCAAAAACAGTACGGCATCAACGTTATCAAAATCGAATCCGAGCCGCTCTGGAAAAAGATTGTAGAACCGTTTTTGGATATTTTCATGCTAGTACTGGGGGTGGCTGCAGCCATCAGTTTGTGGCACGGCGATCACATTGACGCGGTCATCATTTTGGTAATCATCGCCATCTCAGCAATCATTTTCTACGTCCAGCGGTTTTCGACTGACCGGGTTCTCCGCAGCCTATCCAAACGCAGCGTACAAAAGGTTGACGTACTACGCGGCAATCACACGGCTCGCGTTGACGCTTCGCAATTGGTACCTGGCGACATCATCACCCTGGCTGAAGGCGAGAAAATTCCCGCAGACATCAGACTCCTCCGAACAGCCAACTTGCGGGTCGACGAATCACAATTGACCGGTGAATCATTACCCATTAGCAAAAAACCGGACGTACTTGAGGGTCATAAAGAATTGTACGAGCAAACCAACATGTTGTTTCAGGGGTCATTCATCATCAGCGGCACTGGCACTGGCGTCGTGGTGACCACTGGCAACAACACCGAGTTTGGTAACCTTGCCACGCTGTCAAAACGACAAAATACCCAAAGTCCCGTCCAGCAAAAAATCGATATCTTGATCACCAGAATCATCGCTGTTGTTGCCGCCGTCAGCGTCGTAGCTTTTGGGCTCAGTCTACTGCGCGGCATGGACGTTCTGGAGAGCCTGCGCTTTGTCATGGCCCTGGCTGTCAGCGCCGTTCCCGAGAGTCTACCAATTGCTATATCTGTTGTGTTGGTGCTGGGTATGCGACGCATGGCTGCCAAAAAAGCTTTGGTACATCAGATGCGAGCCATCGAGACCATCGGCGTCATCACCACCATCGCCACAGACAAAACTGGCACGCTGACCAAAAACAAATTGACCGTCCAAGAAACTTGGTCACCTAATGATGCAACCGTCATCGATATCATCGCCCGCACCATCAACCGTGGTGACGCCAAAAGCCACGACCCGCTTGATATTGCACTGGAAGAATTTGTGCGCACACATGGCGTCCAAGTCAAAAATTCGCCATTTCGTGACATACCATTCAACCAAGATTTCAGCATGTCTGCTGCGGTATGGCATCATGGCAAAGATTTTCAGCTGTACCTCAAGGGCGCGCCTGAGCAGATTTTGGCAGCCTGCAAAGTAACCGCTGCTGTCAAAAAACAAGCTCTAGCAGCCCTGGAAGCATTCGCTGCCAAGGGACAGCGAGTCATCGGCCTGGCGTCCTACACGTCAGCATATCCAGTTCATGAATTTTACGAATTGAAAGGCAAGAAATTAACCTTTGAAGGCTTTGTGGCAGTCAGCGACGTCTTGCGCCCAGAAGCACCTCGGGCAATTCGCGCTGCTCTGAAGGCCGGCGTGTCCGTACGCATGATCACTGGCGATCATTTTGAAACAGCCTACCAAATCGGACATCAACTAGGCATGGTCAAGGACCGCGACGAGGTGTTCGATTGTCGACAGATGAATAAACTAACAGATGAGCAGCTTGACCCAATCGTCGAGCGAACCAAAGTCTTCTCTCGCGTCATCCCCGAGCAAAAATACCGCTTGCTGACCATTCTCAAAAAGCATCACATCACCGCCATGACAGGAGACGGCGTCAATGATGTGCCAGCGCTCAGCAATGCTCACATTGGCGTGGCCATGGGTTCGGGGTCGCACATTGCGCGTGACGCTGGAGCTATCATTTTGCTGGATGACAACTTCAAAACCATCATCGACGCCATGCGCGAAGGGCGAACCATCATCGCCAATGTCCGCCGTATGTTGTTTTATCTGCTGTCGACCAACACTGGTGAGCTGATCACCATGATTGGCGCGCTCCTGATTGGCATCAAAACGCCACTAGAGCCAGTGCAAATCTTGTGGGTCAACCTGGTCACCGACACCTCGATGGTCATCCCACTTGGCCTGGAGCCAACAGAGAAGGGAATTATGAACCGTCCGCCCGAAAAGCCAGATGCTCCGATTTTGAACCACATGATGGTGTGGCGAATGGTTATCGTCGCTGGCACTATGTCAGCCATCGCCTTGGCAGTTTACATATTCTTTGAGCAACGACAAGGACATGCGTACGCCCAAACCATGGCCTTCATCACGCTGGTGGTCAGCCAGTGGGCAAATGCGTTCAACGCTCGCTCTGACGACGAGTCGCTCCTGAAGCGCCTGAAAGTCATGAACAAGAGTTTCTACGCCGGCATGAGTCTATCTATCGTTCTGCAAATTCTAGTCTTTTTCGGCCCGCTCGGTGAAATCCTCCACATCGCACACGTCGCCCTCAGTGACATGATCATCATCAGCCTGATATCATTCATCATCCCGATTGTCGTCTCTGAATGGCATAAGTATGTTACGAGGCAGAGTAAGGGCTAAAACAACATCAACTCTATAGCGCTGCATATTCGCTAGGGCATATTTTTACCCTGAGATATAGCAGTAAGCTTGTCTATATTATGTATTCGGCGACTTGTCTCATGGCTACATCACGCGCTGCGATTAGATAAGCCCAAGTGGATGGAGTAACTTTGTTGATTTTATCTTTTTCCTTTCTTTCAAAAACTTCATTAGATCTGTAATATCTTTACTATAGACCCTGTAATCATGTCATGGAATAACAGTGTAATCACAAAAGAGAAATAAAACCGCCCAGCCACTCCAGGCTAGACGGTTAATATGTAAAGCCTGGCTGGCGTAACAATACGACAAATGAGCCCCTAGCAGTTAGCAAATTACTTTTAGCGGTTAGAGCTTGGATTGATGAACAAAGCAAAATAAATAATTTATTATCAATAAGTAGTAAAGCAAAACTAAAGCTAAAGCCAGATTGTGGCAAAATATTAAGAATAGGTTATATAATATCATGCATGGGAAGAGACTTATGTTTACACGCTGAAAGTACTAATAAAAAGAGCTTATATAATCATATAAAATCCTACGGGAATATAACTCCAACATCTCATCTATGGGATTGGCCGACAGGAAGCGAACATCTGCATTGGTTTGACAAAGAGGATTTTAAATCAATCACCGGTGTAGAAATAACAATTTTTCCAGAAATAAGAGGAAAAAGGAGATTTTGGTCACTCCATGTGAGAAATACATACAACGCTTCATGGCATGACGTAAGTATGATGAACAAAATTTTGACAGATTCAAAGAAGAAATTTGGAGGAACGATTGATGGGGATTATGGGAAAAATAAAGTCGCTCCTTTATGGGAAGATGATACTTCTCCAATGAGTCGCGGTATTGATTATATAACTAGAAAAACACGCGATAGCATTCTGAGCTTAGGAGTAAGCCTACCTCTACCATGGAATAATCTTCAAACAGCGAATGAATCAAAAAGTAGTGATAAAAAAATTGAAGCTTTTTTAGCCTATACAGATCCAACTAGACAGATTTATATAGGCCTAATCCCGATGCTTGTTGCGATATTTGAATTTTATTTTAAGGAGACATTTAGGGTGCTAGCGAGCTATGATGAAAGCATATTGTCAAAAATCGCGCAAACATCATCTGATAATAAAAAATTAGACGTACCAGAAATCATTAGCTCTTTCATTAACAATGTAAACTTTCAAAATTTGAAAAATGTTAGGAAAATATACAAGAGGCATGCAGATTTGGACATCAAAAGTATAATAGAAGAATCAACTAGTATAGAAAATTATAATAAACTTAAGGAATTGATTAATCTTAGGCATAACATAATTCACAGATTAGAGTCTGATTGGGTATTTACTAGGGAAGACTTTTTAGAATTTCATAAATTATTAAAAGAAAGTCTGTCAAGTATCACTTGTAATATTATAGCCAAGTACAATCTAAATACAGAAGAGGAATATTAGCTATAAGTTTTACCAGACCATAGCTAGCACGTATACTTTTTACAAACTAGAAACAGCATACTAGGATTAAGTTGAAATATTCAGAAGTCAAAAACAGCATTGTTTGATTATTCATTAAATTTAATATAAAAGTAAGCCAATGAATCATGTAATCCAAGTTATGTCTCACTCCCATCAAAACTTAGCATTTCATTATTAATAAAGTCACCAAGTCAAATATGGCAAAATTTAAGATAAAAGACATAATAAACACTAAACAATGATGTACAAAAAATGAGCGATAACCAAGATTCACAAAACGGCGATATTCCAACGCAAGAGTCGGCTACCGACACCCCAGTAATCAAGACACTAAAATATCCTATGACCCAAACGGCGAAAGATATATCAGAACCACCAAAGAAGAGAGCCCTCTTATAGCAACAAATCATTTATCAGGAAGACCGTAAACGCACCACTCAACTAAATAATCACCGACATTAAAAAACGGCAATTATTTATACCCAACAAGCCAATAAAAACAGTTAGCAAAACAGAGGTAAAGCAAAATAGAAAAAATGTTAGCCCAACAAATTATTTTTAGTCTTTTTCATTACGAATTGCGGTATTTATATAGCCACGCTTCGCCATTGTTTCATCAAAAGTTTTATCCATATATAGCAAATCGCCAATCCATCCAAATAACATTAAATTGGCACTCATGCAACGCAACAGAACACCCTCTGTCTTGCCAATATAAAAATGGTGATCGGGAAGAAAAAGCTACGCCAAGTTAATATTTTATACGTTTTGCGATCTTTCATAAAATAATTTCCTTTCTTTTATTTTAATGTCTAGAGTGTCATCAATTAAAAACGACACCGCAAGATTAACCCACAAAGAGTTTATTGAACTCGTCAATTCTTATCTGGAAACTATACTTTCAACCACCGATATTATTGAAGAGGGCATGATATATAATAAGCTAGTGTTGAACCTCCGAGCTGGCGACAATGCCGTATCTGTTATAAAGCTAAACCCACTATATAATTTGATGGTAGATTTAGAGAAAATTTCATTTGGCTGGGCCGGAGGGATTCGAACCCCCGAATGCCAGGACCAAAACCTGGTGCCTTACCACTTGGCGACGGCCCAATACGAGCAACGCGTGAGCGCAACTACGTGTAACATTGTACCACATCAGGGCAGAGATACCAAGCTTGCCAATCTACCAACACCGCCGTATAATCAAACTATGCATAAGCACTATGGTTTTACAATCGTCGAAGTATTAGTCGTCGTCTTGGTCCTCGGTATCTTGATGACCCTCGGTGGTCTGGCGTGGCGCACCGCTCGAGAAGACGCCATTAACAATGAGAGCAAGACTGAATTATTAACCATCCAAAACGCCGTCGAAGAATATTACACCCAAAATGGAGAATATCCGTGGCCTGCGTCCTGCAGCAAATACAGCTCAGCAACCAACCGCACATGCGACGCTGGCGAGCTCAACCCATTACTGGTGCCCAAATATCTCAAAGAATTACCGACAGACTGGCGCGGCAAACACTACGAATACACTGTCAACAAAAGCCCCGACAATCGCTATGGGCTACTGATGTACCGAGCTAACGGCACCAAATGTCGCGTCGGCAAAGGCATTCTGGCGATGTGGTGGAACACGCCAGCGCCAGCGGCTGAAAATTGCGATTTCTAATTATATATTATCTAGCGTTTGGCCATTTTCCAAATGCGCCTAATTTGGGGTACAATAGGGCAATGAAGAAAGTGCAGACTGCAACCTTAACCCTGGAAAACATCGTGGGCGGCGGCCAAACCATCGGCACGCTGGCAGATGGTCGCAAAGCATTTGTATGGGGTGGATTGCCAGACGAACAAGTGACTATCAGGGTGACCAAGAAAAAATCAAAGTTCGTCGAAGGCGTTGTAACTGAGGTTCATCACGCCAGTTCTGAGCGCATCACTCCGGTTGATCCAGACAGTTACCTCAGCACCAGCCCCTGGCAAATCATGAACTTTTCAGCAGAGCAGCAGTACAAAACCCAGTTGATCGCCGAAGCGTTTGAACTACATCACGTTACCTTGCCGACTACACCGACAGTCTATACAGACGAGCAGCAACTGACGTATCGTAACAAAGTTGAGTACAGCTGGTACAGCGACACAGACCCTGAGTCGGGGGTCGACACCCTTGATCTGGCGTTTTTCCGGCGCGGCTCAAAGGGTAAAATCACCGTCGACGGCACCTCACTCGCTCGCCCCGAGATCAACACGTTAGCCGTAGAAATTCGAGACTTATTGCGCACCAAACCAGTCACCGCACGCAATCTGAAAACACTACTCATCAGATGTAGCCGGTCAGGCAAGTGTATCTGGCAATTATACCTCAAAGACCACCTGGAAGATGTCATCACCGCGGAGGAAGCAGCCAACCTGTCAGCCCAAGGTGGAGAAATCATCTATTCCAACCCCAAAAGTCCTGCCAGTGTCATCACCGAACGGCTAGCGGCGTTTGGTGACACCGTTCTCACCGACGAGATACTAGGCGTTCCGTTTCGCTATGTCGCTGAAGGATTTTTCCAGGTCAATTTGCCAGTGTATGAGCAGGCACTCACTGACATGGCAGTGTGGATTCGTACCGCGGCAGTAGAGTCAAATAACGCTCTATCAACTGTTGATATGTATTCGGGTGTTGGCACTATCGGCCTCACTATCGGCGGAGAACATGTCACTTTGGTAGAAATTAACGAACACGCCGTCCAGGAAATGCAGCGAAATATTCACGCTCTGGGACGCGAAAATAATGCCAAAGCCGTCTTGGCAGCCAGTGAACAGGCCCTTGATTATATCCACCCCGACAATCTCATCATCGTCGATCCGCCACGAGCTGGCTTACACACAGACGTTGTCAGCCGCCTGTTAGAAAAATTGCCGCCACGCATTGTCTATCTGAGCTGCAACCCTGTCACTCAAGCTCGGGACGTTGCTTTGCTCAGTGAGAAATATTGCATCGTGCATCATCAGGGCTATAATTTCTTCCCGCGCACACCACACATTGAGAACTTGGTTGTCCTAGACAGAGTGCCGCATTAAGACTGCGAAGATCTGACTTTTACACCAGCGCGCAGTGCAAGCCACCACTGTAATATTGCCGCCAGGACGATGACACCGAGCGCTGGCAACAGGACGATGATGTCTGGTTTGGTAAAGTCGAAAAATCGACGAAGCGGACCGATGCCAAAGCTACCAGCCGCCACAACACTCACCGCCAACATATATAACAGGCGTGCTTTTCTGGCGTTCCGCGTCAAGGTGACACCCAACATTGGTCCGACCAAAAATACCAGATAGACGCCATAGAACGTCGCCGTCAGTACCGTCATGGTGGCAACTTCCTCCGGACGATCAGGGAAGACGGCAGAGCCAATCCAATAGGTAAATGCCACTGTTAGACCCGTGATCAGCGCGATGGGCATCACGCTGATCAGCGTATGACGCCAAAACAAGCGAGGATTGATGCGGTGATTTGGCACAGGCGGGAAAAATGTCCACATCAAAGTCGGCAGCGTCACCAGGAAAATATTCATAAAGGTGATGTGACGCGGCTGATATGGATAAAGCATGCCCAGCGACAGCGTACACATTAACAGAACCACGCCATAGATAATTTTGTGGAAGAACAGGGTAGCGATCACCTCAATCGCTTGCATGATTCGGTTGCCTAGCCGCATACCGAGCGGCAGAGACGTAAATGAATTGTTCAATAGGATAATATCTGACACGCGACGCGATGCTGGTGCGCCCGCGTGCATGGCCACGCCAAGATCAGCCTTTTTGAGCGCCAGCGCGTCATTGACGCCGTCACCAACCATGCCGGTGAACAGGGCCTGATCTTTATAATGCGCAATCAACCGCTCTTTCTGCTCTGGATGTACCCGAGCAAATATAACGTGTTCGTCAGCCGCCTTGACAAAATCTTTGTCACTCAACGCAGCCAGCGCCGCACCAGTGATAGCTTTGTCAGAATTATTGATGCCAGCCGCCGAGGCGATGAACTGCACCGTCCGTGGGTTGTCGCCAGATATCACCCGGATACTGACGCCTTGGTCTTGCAAAAATTGAACAGTTTTCTGAACACCATCGCGCAGCGCATTGCGCAAAATCACCGCACCGATGGCACGGCCAGACCCAGCAGACAAATCCTTCAGAGCGCTCCGAGAATCATCAAACTCAGCCAGTAGCAATACACGCAGACCCGCGTCAGCCCATTCGTTAATTTGACGCTGACCCATTGCATCAACTGGCGCTAGTTCCGTCACAAATTCTGGCGCGCCCATGACGACTGTGCGAATTTTGCCTTCAGACTCAAACCGCAAACCCGCCATTTTGCGCGCCGATGAAAACGCCATAACGTCAATGATTTTAGCGTCCTTGAGCGGCGCGGCTGCTTCCAAGATGGCTTGGCCAGTGATATTACCACCACTAGTTTGCTCAGCGATCAAGGCAACAATCCCCGAAAGCGTTTCATCTGATTGATCACCATTATCCAAAGCAACGATTTTTTCCAAGGTCACTTTGTCGCTGGTAAGCGTGCCGGTTTTGTCGACACACAATAAATTGAGCAGCGCCATGGCCTCGATAGCTGACAGTTTTTGCGGCAAAACTCTGGCTTGCGCTAATTTGATCGAACCAAACGCTAGTAGCAATGAACTTGCCAGCAGCAAACCCTCTGGTACAACCGTCACGGCCGCCGAGGTAATGGTTTTTAATATCTGCACCGAGTCCTGTCCAGACGTCATATAGGCGATGAATATCAACGCCGCCAGCCCAAACGCACCAAACGTCAAAAAGCTAATGGCACGCTGGATCGCTCGCTGCAGAGGAGTCAGTTCTGGTTTGTACTGCTTCAGCACTTGACTGATGGCACCAGCTTTCGTGTCCGCACCAACCGCTGTGACGCGAGCCTCGCCAGACCCAGCCAACACAGTCGTTGCTGCCCAAGCCGCGTCGCCGACGCTTTTTTCGACGGCTGCTGATTCGCCAGTCAACATACTTTCGTTTAATTCCAAGCCTTTGACCTCCAGCATCTCCACGTCTGCTGGCACTTCATCGCCAGCGATCAGTTGAATTTTATCGCCAACCTGCAACGCATCATAGGCCACTTCCGTCACAGAACCATCAGCCGACAACAGCCGTGCCCGCGGTTGACTCATCAACTCTAGTTTCTTGAGTGCCCGTTTGGCGCGAATTTCCTGGATGATACCAATCAACGAATTCACCACAATCACCACTGAGATGAACCACGCATCGCGGTACTCGCGAGCATAAATCAGCGCGCCCGCCAGCAGAAAAATCGCAATAACAATCGGCGAAAACAAATTACGACGAATAATTTCCCAGTAGCCGTTCATTACTTGGCGCGGACCTTCCTGTAGGCAAACCGCGCACCCACTCGCCATTCACCATGGACATCAGGGTCAAATTGATGGATTTCGCCATTTTTGATCTCTGAGACTACCGCCAGAGCAGGGTTATATGGCGCCAAGGTTCGGTAAAAAATCAAATCTTCCTCTGATTGTACTGTCATACCGGGGAACACTTCTTGAAATTTTTGGCGACCAAGAATGTCAAAATAATCCGGCTGGTACTTCGGCGGATAGAACTCGTCCAGCCTGAGTCCCATGCGTACTGCTATTTTTTTGACATCCGCCAGTGTCATGTTGGAAGACGCGCGCAAATAGAGCAGCAACTGGTTGTTAGACGCCATAAATACCGCCGCTTGAGCAGTGCGACCAACATCAACCAACGGCAAGATAAATCGCTTTATTGAGACATCAACATCAAACGCTTCACTGATTAAAGATTCCAACTCCGACGCGGTCACTGTAGGCTTCATGGCTTTATTTTACCATTTTCAATCGCACGCGTATACTGTAAGTATGGATTTTTCTACACGCTACGCCAACCTCAATGCCAATCAACGTTCTGCTGTCGACACAATTCACGGGCCACTGTTGGTTATCGCAGGTCCTGGCACTGGCAAAACCGAGCTCTTGAGCATGCGAGCTGCCCACATATTGCGCCAAACTGACACCTTGCCAAGCAATATTTTATGCCTGACCTTTACTGATTCTGGTGCGGTCAATATGCGCCAGCGATTACAGCAAATCATCGGCGAAGATGCCTACAAAGTCGCCATTCACACCTTCCACAGCTTCGGCTCAGAAATCATTAACACCAACCGACAATATTTTTTCCGCGGTGCAGATCGGCAGCCGACTGACGAGCTGACACAGCAGCAAATTCTGCAAGAAATTTTCGAAAGTATGGACTGGGATAATCCGCTCAATGTCAAAAACAATGACGAATTTATCTACCTCAAAGAAACGCTCAAAACTATTTCCGAATTCAAAAGCAACGGTCTGACCTCTGAAGAAATACAACATATTCTGGACGACGTGGAGCGAACAATCACAGAAATTTCCGAAGCCATCGCGCAGCTCTTCCAAACCACCATCAAAAAATCAACCATCCCGGCATTTGCCAACGTTGCAGAAATAGCAGCAAGCCTCACCCCGCAGCCTTTACCGGCAGCCATCACACCGTACGCCAATGTACTGGCACTCAGCATGGCCAACGCCGCGCAAGAAGCCTTGGAAAATGACAGCACCAAACCCATCACCGCCTGGAAAAATGCGTGGTGTAAAAAGAATGCAGCAGGGGAATTTATCTTAAAGGACAGCGAGTCAATTGCCAAGCTGCGTGCCGTTACTGCAGTGTACGACCAATACCGTAGCGCACTGGCACAGCGTGGACTGTTTGACTATGACGACATGATTTTGAACGTGTTGGACGCATGCAAAGACCAGCCAGATCTGCGCGCCAACCTCCAAGAGCAATACCAGTTCATTATGGTTGACGAATTTCAGGACACCAACCTAGCACAACTACAACTATTATTTAATCTGACTGGCGACGAGCCTGAGCCAAACATCATGGCAGTCGGTGACGACGACCAAGCCATTTTTAGCTTTCAAGGCGCCAATGTTGGCAACATTCAACGCTTCCGTCAGCACTATCACGACCCAGCCGTCATCGTCCTGACCGACAACTATCGTTCGGCAGAGCAAATCCTCACCACCGCCCGCAGCGTCATCACCCAAGGCAGCGACCGCTTGGAAAACACCATCCCCGACTTGTCCAAACAACTAACACCCCACGCCTCGTCATCAGGTGCCACCGTCAAACTGAGCCGTTTCATGGCACCACTGGATGAAAGGGCGGGTGTTGCTAAGCAAATTGCAGAGCTCATCGCCTCAGGCACGCCACCTGAAGACATCGCCGTCATATCTCGCCGACATCATGAACTGATTGAATTATTACCTCACCTCTATCAAAACAATATCAGCGTCAACTACGAACACCACGACGACATCCTGGAACTAGACAGCATCAAAGCGCTGGAGCTCGTAGCCCGCATCGTCATCTCACTTCACAACAACAACCTGACCACTGCCAACAGCCTACTGCCAGAATTACTGGCGCATCCAGCATTTAACTTTGCCGCCACTGACATCTGGAAATTGAGCCTAGCTGCCTGGCGCAACCGACAGTTCTGGCTCGAAGCCATGCTCGCTCAAACAACGTTCGAACCATTGGCTCAGTGGTTACTAGAGCAAGCCAAAAACACCCCCAACCTCACACTCGAAGAGCACATCGACGAGCTACTAGGCCTCACCGAAACCGCCACCAACCGCGCCCTCTATACCTACTACTTTTCACCAGACAAATTACAGTCAGACCCAGAAGCCTACCTCACCACCCTAGAAGCGCTGCGCACCTTGCGCCAGAAATTACGCGACCACTACACCGAAGCAACGCCAACCTTGACACAGCTTCTCCAGTTCATCAATCTCCACCATTTGACCAAGACTCGCCTCACCAGCATCAGGCCAGCCGTCGAACACAAATCAGGCTCAATCAATCTCATGACCGCCCACAAATCAAAGGGCTTGGAATTTCCACACGTATTCATCATCGGTGCGACCGACAACATGTGGGGCGAGAAAGTCCGTGCACGCAGCCGGCTCATCCGCTATCCAGCCAACCTGCAGCTGCAACCAGCAGGCAACAACTACGACGAGCGTTTGCGCCTATTTTTCGTCGCCATGACTCGCGCCAAGCAAACTCTACACATCAGTCACAGCCTCACAGACACTGGTGGCAAAGACAACTTGATCGCCAGTTTCCTAAGCTCTCTACAGCTAGATACATCGACCATTGATACCTCTGAGACTGCTGACGCGACCGAGACGCTGCTCACCGACTGGCACGCCAGACTGACTGAACCACACGGCACAACCCTACAGGAAGTCTTGGCGCCAATCTTACAGCACTACAAACTGTCCGCCACCCATCTGAACAATTTCCTCGACGTCTCACATGGCGGACCTCAAGGATTTTTGTTAAATAATTTGCTTCATTTTCCGCAAGCCAAAAGCTCATCCGCTGCCTACGGAACCGCTGTCCACACCTGCCTACAACAACTACACGATATGTTCGTCGCAGACGGAAACTTGCCACCACGCTCAGAGATTATGCGTTTGTATGCTCAAACCTTAGCAGCGCAACATCTGTCACCAGATGACACCAAACTGTTCACCGAAAAAGGCCAGTCAGTCTTGACCGCTTTTCTGGACGCCAAACAGAGCAGCTTCACCCAGCAGCAGCTGGCTGAACTTAATTTTGCCAATCAAAATTCCTTCGTCGGCCAAGCGCAGCTGACAGGAAAGCTGGACCTGGTTGATATAGATAAAACAGCAAAGACCATCTACGTCACCGACTACAAGACCGGCAAGCCGTCGCACTCCTGGAAGGGCACGTCTGATTATGAAAAAATCAAGCTCCACAAATACCGCCAGCAGCTGATGTTCTACCAGCTCTTGGTCAAATCATCTCGTGATTATGGTAATTTCAGCTTCACCGGCGCCCGCCTACAGTTCGTCGAGCCAGACATGAAAACTGGCGATATCCTCAGCTTGGAAGACACGTTTTCTGCGGAAGAATTAGCTGAATTTGCGCGGCTCATCGGCGTCGTCTGGCGAAAAATCACCACCCTGGACCTGCCAGACGTTTCTGGCTATTCAGCAGACTATAAAGGCATGGTGCAGTTCGAAAAGGACTTATTGACAGAGGAAATATAAATTATTTTCCATATATTGTTGCTATTTTTTACAGTTCATGTTATGATGTTCATTAGCTTTTGTTCGTGGAGCTAATCTCTCGATTTGACGCCGCAAATGGCATCAAATCCTGACCATGCTTCGCACAAAAGCATGGTTCGAGAGGGGAGTTAGCTCTTTTTCTATGCCGCAACTCGCGGCAGAAAGGGGGTGAGACCCTTGGTGTTTTTCTCTTACCCTGTAGCATCTATCAGTTGCTATGGAGAGTATACCACCACCATGACATGTAATGGCAAGGATCGGCACGTTGCCTACCGGCGCCCCAGTGACGCTGGTAAGCAATTTAAGTGCCCCTATTGCGGACACTTCATGGTGTAACAAGCCCGTAAAGACAGTCGGGGTTTGTGCGACCCCGAAACCACTGACCTCCACGGTCAGCAAAGGGCGTCTGTCCGCCCCTGGGGTGATTCACCCAGCTGGTAGCCCAGAAAAGAATCACAGGACATATAGCTCTAATCGGCAGAGCGCCCACGTCGACAACGGTGTCGACGCAACGGGAGGTTGCGGGTTCGAGTCCCGCTGTGTCCGCCGTCGCGGTTGCATGCGCAGTCACACGGACTCATCACCCGTGTGAAGCCGTATGTAAGCGAAAAAACTTGGGTGTTTCCGCCACTCCACCCGAGTTTCATTGACTTCTCAGCTTTGTTTTGTGGTCCAATGGCGTACGACAAACCAAAGCAGGTGTATACCGCTACATCGAGAAGACCAATGTTTTCAACACAGAATGGTCAGGGTGTGCCAGGTAGGGAGACAGGGCATTCGAAGTCCACCGTCTCGCGGGTTCGACTCCCGTCACATCCACTGAGATGGCACAATGGCGTGTCATCTCTCCCTCACCGGGTTCGCGAGATTCACTCGTGGCAGTTTTTCTCACCGTCGAGATCAACTCCGAGCAGAACCGCTTGAGCCCACCAACGCCCCTCATTCTCAATGGCGAGAGTGAGGGGTTTTCTCCTTTGTATGATAAAATAACAGAGATGACATCATTTTGGGACAATCTACCGCAGCCGTTTTTCATCTTGGCGCCCATGGAAGCCGTCACTGACGTGGTGTTTCGTCATGTCGTGAAAAGGGCGGGCGTGCCCGACGTGTTTTTCACCGAATTTGCCAATGCCACCGGCTGGGTGCACGCTGGTGACAAAGCCATCGCCGGACGGCTCATCAAAACCGACGACGAGCATCCGCTAGTCGCCCAGATCTGGGGTGGTGAGCCAGGTGATATGGAGCAATTTGCTGCCCATTGCGCGAAGCTCGGCTTTGACGGCATTGACATCAACATGGGTTGCCCTGCCAAATCCGCCATCAAATCTGGGGGAGCGGCACTGATTCGCCGACCCGACGTTGCCATGGCCGCCATCGCCGCTGCCAAAACTGCCGGGCTGCCAGTTAGTGTGAAAACACGGCTGGGCTATACGTATGTTGACGAATGGCGCGAGTGGCTGACGACTATCTTGCAGCAAGATATTGTCAATCTGACCATCCACCTGCGTACCAAAAAGGAGATGAGTAAAGTCCCAGCCCATTACGAACTTATCGACGACATCGTCAAACTACGCGACGACATCGCCCCACAAACGCTCTTGACCATCAACGGCGACATCCGCGACCGCACCCACGGCGAGGAACTATTTAGAGCCCACCCAGGCCTCAACGGCATCATGATCGGGCGGGGAATTTTCAGCGATCCGTTTTGCTTTAGGAGGGCAGTTGAACTATCCCCAGTCGAGGAGGCAGAGGATAGGCTAGCTGCCCATCGTAAAACTGAACTGATTGCCTTACTATACTACCACCTTGACCTCTTTGACCACTACCAACCAACCCTCGGCCGCCCCTACGAAACCCTCAAACGCTTCTTCAAAATCTACATCCGCGACTT
>CAUSLL010000009.1:0-31397 GCA_963532835.1 uncultured Candidatus Saccharibacteria bacterium | reverse complement strand
TCTTGGCGTGCTGAGTCGCCAAAATCTCCGTCGGCGCCATGATGGCCGTCTGAAAGCCAGCCTGCGCCACTTCTGCCGCCACCAGCCCGGCGACCACGGTTTTGCCTGAGCCGACATCGCCCTGTAGTAGGCGATTCATCGGATGCTCCGACTCCAAATCTTGCAAAATCTGCCAGGCGGCGCGGCGCTGCGCGTTGGTTAAGGGAAATGGCAATTGTTCGACAAATTGCTTGACGACCGGCTGATTGAACGGGATGCGCCAGCCAGTCAATTTGGTTTGTTCTTGCTTGTTGAGCTGCGCAGCCAAAATCATTTCAAACAATTCCTCAAAAGCCAGCCGCTCACGACCGCGAGCAATTTCCTCATGGTTTTTCGGCGCGTGGAGAAACTTGATAGCTTCAGCGCGGCTGACTAGTTTTTGCCGCTGGACGATATATTCCGGCAACGTCTCAGGCAAAAATTCCATGATGGGGCGCAGATTCTTCAGCAAATCCTGCACGGTTTTTGGGCGGAGATTTTTGATGGATTTGTAGACGGGATGGATGCCCGACGTAGGCTGGGCGTCGGACGCATCTGTCTGCTTAGCGAGCTCGACCGACGGATTGCTGATCTGATAGCTATTATATTGCATGCCAAATTGGCCAGAGAACATGAACTCGGCGTCGGATCTCAGCTGCGACTCACGGTACGGCTGATTGAACCAAACGGCCTTAACCTTGCCAGAATCATCTACCAGCACCGCCGTGGTGATCCTCAGACCCCGGCGCACAATCCGCGTGGAAATCGACTCGCAGCGTGCTCGCACCGTCACCTTGCCCGGCTGAAGATCGGCGATATTGACCGCCGCCGAATAATCGTCATACGCCCGCGGCAAAAAATCCAGAGCGTCCGCCACCGTCTCCAGACCCGCCGCCGCCAGCACCTGGGCAGTTTTGGGGCCGACGCCTTTGATATGTTCCAGTGGAGTTGTTAGCTTCATCTACGAAACAGCGTTGATGCCTTCCAGTGCGTAGGCGGTATCTTCCCAGCGTTCCACAGCGATGCAGTCAATGCCCATATTTTTGACTGGGAAATCATTGCCGCCTTCTTCTAGTTTGTCGCCAAAGAATAAAATCTCTTCCTTAGTTACGCCCGTTGCTTCCATCAGTTTTTTCATGCCGTAGGCTTTATCGATACCAGGCTTGGTGACGTCCAGACTAGTGGTGCCTGCCGTCCGAATTTCAAACTCTGGGATGCGTGTTTTGACGGCGTCGTTAAGCAATTTACGCTTTTCCTTGTTGGCTTCAGCCCACGCGTATTTATCCTCAGGTGTGGCTTTTTGACCCAACGCAGAGTATGTCACCTGACTGAGACGGTCTTCGATGATTTCGCCAGCTGGATCGTCCACCCACATATCAAGCTCCTTAGCCGAGGTCTCAATTGCCTCAAAAATCCGAGCTTTTTGCTCTTCAGTCAAGTCCTCCTGATATTGCAATCGCCATTCGCCGTCCTGGAAGCGATAGTAACGAGTGCCACATGTCGGCATGATGTGCAGCCGGCTAAGATCAACACCCGGAACTTGTTCAATTTGCCTGACAGTGTTTGGATAGATCACCCCTTCAAAATCAGTACCAGAAATGATACACACATCGTAATGCTTCAACAGCTCCGCCAACAGACCAGCCATACGCGGTGTAGCTGGCATTTTCGACATAACGATAGTGTCATCTGAATCAAATGCTATAATTTTTTTCATTCTTCGTCTCCCTCCATGATTAGCACGAATGTATTTTTACCTTTTTTCAACAGCGACGTGGTGTTGACGGCTTGGTCTTCGGCTATTTTTTCGCCGTTGAGGCTGATGGCGCCAGATTTCAATAGGCGTTTTGCTTCGCCGTTGGAGCTGACCGCACCAGAAACCACCAACGCTTCGATCACGCCGACGCCGACATCAACGCGCGGAATTTCCTTAGCGAGAGCGTCCAGGTCATCGTCTGATAATTGGCGGAAATCGCCGCCGCCAAACAATACTTCCGTCACCCGCTCCACTGATTCGCGCCGATTGACGCCGTGGACGATGTCGGTAACCTCGCGCGCCAAGACTTTTTGAGCTGAGCGCGCGCCAGGATTGACGGCATGGTTTTCAGCGATGGCCTCGATGGTGTCGCGATCAAGCATAGTGAAGATCTTCATGTACTCGATGGCGCTTTCGTCGTCAACGTTCAGCCAGAATTGATAGAACTTGTAGACGCTGGTTTTATTCTCATCTAGCCACACAGCGCCGCCTTCGGACTTGCCAAATTTACGGCCGGTTGATTTGTTGATGAGTAACGGCGCGGTCATGGCGTAAACTTCGGCGTTTTCTTTTTTGCGGATCAATTCCACGCCTGAAACCAAATTACCCCACTGGTCAGAGCCGCCGATTTGCAAATTGACACCGTGGTGTTTGAACAAATGCCAGAAATCATACCCCTGCAGCAACGTGTAGGTAAATTCCGCAAAACTCAGCCCTTTACCGTTGTCGATGCGTGCCTTGAAAAATTCACGACCAATCAAATCCGCCATGTTGAAATTCTTGCCAATGTCGCGGAGGAACGGCAACAATTCCAAATTGCCCAGCCAATCCGCATTGTCCACCAGGGTAAAATCGCGTCCGGCGAAAATTTGTGACACCTGTGCTTTCAAAGCTCGTTTATTGTGCTCAATTTCCGCATAAGAAAGTAGACTCCGCTCCTCGGTGTCGCGCATATCGCCGATCATACCCGTGCCGCCACCAACCAGTAGAAACACCTTGTGTCCGCGCTCCAAAAAATGCCGCACCATCATATAGACCGCCAAATGCCCGACATGCAAACTGTCAGCTGACGGATCTGTCCCCAAATAGAGCGTAAAATTCTCCGAATCGATAAGCTTGTCGTTGGTGAATGTGGTTTGGTTCCAAAACCCGCGCCACTGTAATTCCTCTGATAACTGCATATTTTCTCCTTGGTCAGCTAATCTTAGTATCAGTATACCAATTTTTGGCAGTTGATGCGAACCATGTGCGTGATATAATAGATTACGTGAATAAGAGTAGTACAAGTAGCAGCAACAAATCGCCTTCTAGTCCCAGGAAATCTGCGACAAAGCGATTAAGCTTGTATGCCAATCTGGCACATAAGCGTAAAGTTAAAAAAGATAAAGATTCGCGCGAGCGTGCTGAATATTTGGCAAGCTTGCCGAAGCATCCAGTTAAGCGATTTTTCTATCGCTTACATCCAAAGCGGTTAGCTAACTATTGGTTCTCCAAACGCGGCGCAAAGATGGCGCTGAAAATTGCTGGTGTTACTCTGTTGTTGATGATCTTGTTTATCGGTGGGCTGTTCGCATATTTCCGCAAAGACTTGGATAAGATTCGACCAGGTGAAATCGCTAAACGTGTCCAAACAACAGTCACGAAATATTATGACCGTAATGGCGTGCTACTCTGGGAGGATAAAGGAACTGGTAACTATAAACTGGTGGTCGAAGGTGACCAAATTAGCAATCACCTGAAACATGCTACTGTTGCCATTGAGGACAAGGATTTTTACAAGCACCACGGAGTTAGTGTTAGCGGCTTGACGCGTGCGGTATTTTCAACGGCTTCTGGAGGACAGGTCCAGGGAGGATCGACATTGACCCAGCAGCTCGTCAAACAGGTATTCTTTGCTGATGAAGCTAGCGAACGTGGCCTCAAGGGTATCCCGCGTAAGATCAAAGAGATGATTTTGGCGATTGAGGTTGAACGCATGTACAACAAAGACCAAATCTTGTCACTATACCTCAACGAATCGCCATATGGAGGTCGCCGTAATGGCGCTGAGTCAGCTGCACAAACGTACTTCCACAAGAGCGCAAAAGACCTAACTATAGCCGAAGCAGCCCTGCTAGCAGGAATTCCGCAAAATCCGTCCTACTTTAATCCGTACAATACTGCTGGTAACAAGGCGTTGATCGAGCGCCAACACACCATCTTGAATTACATGACAGAACAAGGCTACATCACACAAAAAGAAGCAGATGAAGCCAAAAAGTACCCAATTCTTGATAATTTGTATCCGCAAGTTGAACAAACTGAAGGTATGAAAGCGCCACACTTCGTGATGATGGTTCGATCACAACTCGAGAAAGAGCTCGGTCAAGCGGTTGTTGGACGAGGCGGACTGACCGTCAAAACAACGCTGGACTGGCGCATCCAAGAGAAATTAGAAAATGAGATGAAAGCCTTCTTTGCGACCGGCCGCCCAGCTGCCATCAATGCTCACAACGGTGCATCAGTCATAGAAGACGTGCAAACGGGTCAAATCGTTGCCCTGATGGGTAGCCGTGACTTTAACTATCCGGGCTTTGGTCAGGACAATGCAGCCACCGCCTTTGTCCAGCCAGGTTCATCCATCAAACCATTTGTGTTCACTCACCTGTTTAGCAAGCGTGGTAGTCAGGCATATGGGAGTGGCACCATACTAAAAGATGAAAATATCGACTCAATTTATGGCGCTAAGCTGAACAACTGGGACAACAAATTCATGGGCGACATCACCATTCGCCGAGGGCTCGGTTTGTCTCGTAACACCCCAGCAGTGAAAGCGATGTACATCGCTGGTAACGGCAGTCCAAAGCCAACTGTGGAGTTCATCCGAGGTCTTGGTAACTCAGAATACTGTAAGCAGGAGGAAGACTCAGGTGGCTATGGTCTATCGGCCGCCATCGGTGGATGTGGTGCCAAACAAACTGAACTGGTTAATGCCTATGGTACCTTGGCTCGCTTGGGTGTCAGTAAAAAATCTACTTCCGTGTCTGAAGTGATCAATTCTCAAAACGAAACCCTTCTCAAATGGAAAGATGAATCAAAGCAAGCTGTCGATCCGCAGGCCGCCTATATCACCAACGACATCCTAGCTGACCGATCGAGCACATTGGTGACAGGAAGCATCCCGGGTGTGCGCGCTAGCTACAAGACCGGAACATCTGACAAGGGCAATCAACCAAAAGATATCTGGCTAGCGAGCTATACACCAGCTCTCGCCATGACGCTCTGGCTTGGTAACTCCGACAGTCGTACATTGACCTCCATAAACTCGTCAACTGGTCTCCCAGTGATCCAGAAAGTCATGAGCTTTGCACATACCCAGGTCTACCAGCCAGCTGGCAAGTGGAAATCAAGCATGTGGTACACCCGCCCATCTGGTATCAAGCAGAATGGCAAAGAACTGTACCCATCGTGGTGGAACCAGAACCAAGGACAAAGCTCGTCCAAGATGACATTTGACCGCATCTCTAAAAAGAAGGCTACTTCCTGTACTCCAGAGGGTGCACGAGAAGAAGTTGACGTGATCAAGGTGGTCGACCCAATCACCAAGAAAGAGTCTTTCAGTGCGCCAGCAGGTTACAACGCTACCGCTGACGACGATGTGCACAACTGTAGCGATGCCAAGCCTCGTGTCGCTAGCATCACCGCGTCCGGCTCGAGTAATAAATACACTATTGATGTCAGTGTTGATGGAGGAAAATTTGGTCTAGCGACGCTTGATATCTTGGTTGACGGACGTTCAGTCAAATCAAGCAATATCAGCGGTAACAGCGCCTCAGACCGCGTCTCAGTCAATGTGTCATCAGGATCACACACTATCACCGTGAATGTCCGCGACGAAGGGTACTACACCGCAAGTAGCTCAAAAACTGTCAGCGACGATTAATCGTCTTGACTATTCGCCAACCTAATCAGCTCAGCCTCGCGCTGGGCTGATGTTTTTGTAGTCGTAGAACGACGACGAGTTTGCTGCACAGGCTTCTGAGTTTTTACTGCTGGCTTTTTAGTAGTCTTCTTGGCTGATCCTTCTGGACTAGTCTGCACTTTCCGGCCAACAGAGCGACGTTTTGTGATGACAGCTGTTTGTCGTGTTGGCTCTGGCGGAGTGGTCTGCTCGACAACCTTAGCAAACATCATTTTACCAGCGTCAGTTTGTAGGCTACGGATAATTTCAATGCGCTTTTTCTGACCCAGGAACTTTTTGG
Source organism: uncultured Candidatus Saccharibacteria bacterium (assembly GCA_963532835.1). GTDB lineage: Bacteria > Patescibacteriota > Saccharimonadia > Saccharimonadales > Saccharimonadaceae > Nanosynbacter. The sequence goes on along the minus strand of CAUSLL010000009.1, from coordinate 25,382 downwards.
CCTGCTCAACCACCACCATGGTGCCGTCATGCAAATAGCCGACTGCTTGATGAGAATCCTGACCTTTTTGTGTCAATTCAAGCACTAGCTCATCGCCAGGTAGATAGCTCATCCGTAAACTCTTGGCCAGCTCATTGATATTGAGAATCTGAATACCTTCGACTTGCGCCACCTTGTTTAGGTTGTAGTCCAGGGTCAGGATGGCAGCGTTCATCTCCTTGGCAAGTTGCAGCAAGCGGTTATCAACACCCTCAGGGATGCGCGTCGCATCGTCAAGCAGCGTGAACGAACTACCCAACACATCTTTGAGTTCCTTCATAGCGTCCATACCAAAACGGGCACGTTCGCGCTTGGCGTGATCAGCGCCATCAGCCAGTAGTTGCAATTCTATCAGCACACTGCGTGGCACAATGATCTGCCCCAGTAAGAAACCGGCCTTTGCTAGATCAACCACCCGGCCGTCCATCAACACCGACGTGTCAACCAAAATCGGCAGCTGCGTGCCGCTACCTGCGTGCCGCCGCGGCTTGACCAATAGATATATCTCTGCCATGATAGCCAGCAGCATGATAATGATAAGAAGTTCGATCGTTTTTTCCATAATAATTTCCTTCATGATAACGTTTATTGTAAATAATCAATCAGCGCCTGTCTGAGGTCGCCGACGCCGCGCACAAATGCGTCCTTGTGGGTTTTTGGTGCGATGGCATAGGTGAAGCCGAGTTTCTTGGCCTCTTTGACACGGGCGTGCCAGCCTTGAGCCGAGCGCACTTCGCCGCCCAAACCGACTTCGCCAAACACCACGGCTTCGTCGCTCAGTTTGCGGCCAGCTGAGGCTGAGGCGATGGCCATGGCGACCGCCAAGTCCGCCGCTGGATCGCTGAGTTTCAAGCCGCCAACCACATTGATGTAAATATCTTTGCCAGAGAGATTGAGTTTGGTGCGCTTTTCCAGCACCGCCACCAACAAGTTCAACCGGTTAAGGTCAAAACCGCTGGCCGCGCGTTTGGGGTAGCCGAAATTCGTCGGGTTGACCAATGCTTGAATCTCCACCAATAGCGGCCGCGCCCCCTCCATAGTCGCCAGGACGATTGAGCCGTCGAGGTTTTGCCGCTCGGCTAGCAAACTCGCCGACGGATTAGCCACAATCCGTAGGCCGTCCTCATGCATCTCAAAAATTGCCGCCTCGTTGGTCGAACCATAGCGATTTTTCTGCGCCCGCACTACGCGAAAACCACCGTAGCGATCACCCTCAAAATTCAGCACCACGTCAACCAAATGCTCCAGAACTTTCGGCCCGGCAATTGAGCCTTCTTTGGTGACGTGGCCGACCAAAATCACTGCGGTGTTCGAGGCCTTGGCGGCGCGAATGATGACGTTGGATGAGTTGGTGATTTGACTGACCGAGCCTGGTGCTGAGGCAATTTCTGCGAGCGACAATGTCTGAATGGAATCGACGATCACCAAGTTGTACTGGCCAGTCTGAATGGAGGCGGCGATGTCCTCGGCGCTGTTGCTGGACGCCAGCTGCAGACTCTCTGAGTCAACCGCGCCCAACCGCTCAGCCCGCAATTTGACTTGCGACACCGACTCCTCACCGCTGACATATAGTACCGGTTGCTGCCGAGCAATAAAGGCCGCAACTTGTGCTAACAGGGTACTTTTACCGATCCCCGGCTGCCCCGCCACCAGCACCACACCGCCTGGCAAAAAGCCGCCGCCGAGTACCGCGTCAAGGTCGGCAATGCCGGTTGCTAGCCGCGCCTGTTTTGTTTCAGTAGCCGTTTCGCTGAGCCTACGCGTAGCGAGCGCTTTACCTTTACCACTGCTGCGCGCTACCGCCGAGGCACCGGTGTCAACTGGTAGTTGTTCAACCAGCGAGTTCCACTCACCGCAATTTTCACACTTGCCGACCCATTTCGGATAGCTAGCGCCGCACTGTTGACAGATGAATTGTGATTTTGCCCGCGCCATCACTCTACCGCCTTTTGACTGTCAAGACTCTGGCTGAGTCGATCCGCCTGCTCACCCAACGCATTTAATTTTTCGACGTCGGCATTGTACTGATCGATCTGCTGGAGTAGCACAGTTTTCTGACTACTTAAGCGTTGACCTTCGGCTTGCAACTGCGAACGCTCAGCCTGGAACTGCTGCTGCGAGCCAAACCCGCCACTAGTAGCTCGCTGATTGAAATCGCGAATCTTCTCATTCAGCGCTGTCATCGACGTATCGTAACTTTCTTTTCGCTGCTCAATCACCGCTCGTTGCTGTTTCAGCTTCGCTTGCAAGGTTGCCACTTGCTGCTCCAGGTCGACAAATCGCTGATTGTATTTTGTATGCAAGGCAACCACTCGTGATCGGTCACTGAAAAATCGAGCATAGTGCGCTTCCAGCTCTGAGCCCAAATCGGCATGCTCGGTACCCAAAATAGAATGAAGCTCGTTGGACCGAGATCCGGGCTGCGCTCGGTCGTAATATGCCATGCGTTCTTCCAGTTTACTGTCCTTCACTCTCGAATACGCCTGTTCCAGTAGTTGGCCAAGTCGCTGCTTTTCCGCATCGGACAATCGCGACCACGCTGCGTGCAACATTTCGTGCGCCGCCGTCACTTCTTTGATGCCGTCAAGTTCAGGGTTCGGCACATTGTAAATATGGATAGTATCCTCTCCTGACTTGTAGCAGCCCAAGATCGGACTGGCTTTTTCCGACCGACGACACTCAGCATTGAACTCATTGGACGACTCCAGTCGTGGCTGTGTAACGTAAAATTGAAATCTACCGTGCTCCGACATGCCAGCGTTTGTCGCTAATTGAGCAATCTCAGTACTGGGCTGGAATTGCCAGGCCCGCACATGATCAAGCACCAATTGCCGATTGAGCACCACCCAACCGCTGAAAGCCAATATGGCCACTGACAGTAAAAAGCTACCTAGTTTGCTAATCTTCGACATCAATTATCACCTCACCTTTTTTCATTGACGCAACTAATATTGATCCTGCCTGCGCTTTCGACAGCACTGCTTCACTCAACGGATCTCCCAACAGAGTCTGGACAGTGCGTCGGAGGCGCCTTGCTCCGCGTTCAGCATCAAAGCCATGGTCAATAATATGGCGTTTGACACTTGGTTTAATCATCAGTTTCATGTCATGATTCTCAATCGCCGCGACGAGCTCACTAGCGATAGCATCAAATATTTTGCCAGCCACTGCTCGGCTCAGCGCCTGGAAGACAATGATAGCATCAAATCGCTCAATCAATTCGGGCTTCAAGAAATCCTCCAGAGCCTGCCGCGCCGTCCGGTCGTTGTGTCGCTGCACGTCCTTGGCACTGCGTTTCTTTGCGCCACCAAATCCCAGCGCTTCAGTATTCATCATGCCCGCCGAGCCAACATTGCTGGTCAAGATGATGATGGTATGGCGAAAGCTGATCGCTCGCCCTTGCGCGTCGGTCAACTGACCATCTTCCAGTAGTTGCAGTAGCAGATTCATCACGTCTGGATGCGCTTTTTCAATCTCATCAAATAACACCACACTGTACGGCTGCCGACGAACTTTGTCGGTCAATTTACCGCCATCTTCATATCCCACGTAGCCCGCTGGAGCGCCAACCAACCGACTGGTGGTGTGCTTTTCGGAGAATTCACTCATGTCAATTTTGATGAGGTTCTGCTCACCGCCAAACACTTCCCGCGCCAACACGCGAGCCAGCTCAGTTTTACCAACACCTGTCGGGCCCAAAAATACGAAAGATCCCATTGGCCCACTATGTCGATGTAGTCCAGTGTTGTTTCGTCGAATAGCCCGAGCCAGCTCAGCGATTGCTTCAGTTTGCCCCAGCACAAATTTACCGAGTCTATTTTCCAGCTTGATTAAGCTTTTAGCTTCGGTGTGTGCCAATTTCTTCACTGGCACACCAGTCATGGCGCTCACTGCCAACCTCAAATATGCCTCATCTAATCGCGGTAGTACATCGTCAGCAGCGCCCAAGTCACTAGCACGCTTTTCCAATTGCTTCATTTGCGTCTTGAAACGCGCCGCTCGTTCATAGTCTTCCGCTTCTACAGCCGCATCGATTTTACCTGCCAGGCGCTTGATCTGCTGGGCTAATTTTTGACGGCGGCCTGGTTTGAGTGGCTGCTTTGACCGCATCAACGCCGCTGCTTCGTCCAGCACGTCAATCGCTTTGTCGGGCAAAAATCGATCCATGACATACCGCTGGCTCAAATCCACCGCCAGCTTCACAACCTCCTCGTCGATACTCAGCTGATGATGCAGCGCCAAGCGACCACTCAGCCCCATCACCATCCGCACCGCTTCTTCTGCCTCAGGTTCCGCCACCACCACCGACTGGAACCGTCGGCTCAAAGCAGCGTCTTTTTCAATGTATTTGCGATATTCATCAAATGTCGTCGCCCCGATCACCCGCACCTCGCCGCGCGCCAACGCTGGCTTCAAAGCATTGGCGGCGTCCATTGAACCTTCGGCCGAACCAGCGCCCACCAGTAAATGCAGCTCATCGATAAACAAAATAACTTCTTGGTGTTCCTTGGCAACTGCTAGCACTTTTTGCAAACGTTCTTCAAACTGTCCGCGAAATTTCGTCCCCGCCACCATGGAAGCCAGATCCAACTGAATGATTCTTTTGCCTTCCAAAAATGCCGGCACGTCACCATCAACGATTCGCTGCGCCAAACCTTCAACAATTGCAGTTTTTCCCACGCCTGGCTCACCGATCAAGGCTGGGTTATTTTTGCTGCGCCGACCCAGCACCGTGATGACGCGCGACAGTTCCTTGTCTCGCCCAATCATCGGATCGACCAGCCCCTGCCGAGCGCGTTCCGTCAAGTCATTGCCGAACTTCTCTAGTAGCTTGATAGACTTGCGCTCAGTCGTCGACACTGACTCAGTTTGTTGGTCGGCTTCCGACTGTTGCCTATCAAACACGCCCTCCAAGTCGCCACGGAGCGCCTCCAAATCAACGTTCATATCACGCAAAATCCTAGTAGCCCGTGCTTCGCGCTGCGTCAAGATGCTATACACCAGATGCTCGGTACCGATTCGCGACTGTCCAAACTCCAGCGCCAGCTCCCACGCCATGCGCACTGTCGCCAAAACATCAGCCCGCACTCCATGGTCAACAACCGCAAATACTACCGCACTCGGCGTCAATTCCAGCGCCGTCTCAACGCGATCAAGCGTCACGCCGCTTTCTGCCAAGATTTTGGCACCCAGGGAAGAATTCTGAGCCAATATCCCCAGGAGAATATGCTCAGTTCCCACGTATGGGCTTCCTTGATTTTGGGCAATCACACCAGCTCGCTCAAAGCTAGCCCGCGCCGTATCTGTCAGGCGCGTTTCCAGCTCAGAGAAATCTCTTGGCTGCTGCTCCATCATCGCCTCCTTTCATCGCTTATCGGCGAATAGCTCAAGTACTTCGCCAATCTTATTCTGCTGTTTCCTCAATGGCATTGAACAGACTATCTTCTACGTTCTTGCGAGGCTTGTTTTCAGCTGGTTTAGCAGCCGCCTTTGCCTCGATGTCTAGTTCGTAGCCAGTCAGCCGTGACGCCAAGCGAACATTCTGCCCAGCCCGACCGATGGCCACTGACTGCTGATCTTCGCTAACGTAAACCGTTGCCCGCTTTTCGTCCTCATTAACCGTTACGCTCAGCACTTCTGCTGGGCTCATGGCGTTGGCGATAAAGCCAGCCGCGTCTTCCTCAAATGGAATGATATCAATTTTTTCCTGCTCGCCGATTTCGTTCATCACCGCCTGAACACGCGTTCCGTGACCACCGACGAAGGTGCCGACTGGGTCAACACCCGGCAGCGCTGATGCGACCGCCAGTTTAGTGCGGCGACCGGCCTCACGGGCGATTGCTTTGATCTCTACAGCGCCCGTTTCCATCTCTGGCACTTCCTGACTAAACAAGAAGCGTACAAATTCCTCATTACCACGGCTCAAAATCAATTGCGGACCACGACCTTCGCGCTCGATGTCCTTGATATACACCTTGACGCGGCGACCAACGCCATAGTATTCGCCAGGAATTTGCTCGGACTGCGGCATGATTCCAACGGCCTTGCCCAGCTCGATCCGCACCACACGCGGCTCGACCCGCTGAATCGTACCGGTCACCACCGTGCCAATTTTATCTTCAAATTCTGCCAGCACCACCTCGCGCTCTGCCTCACGCAGCCGCTGCAAGATCACCTGCTTGGCGGTCTGGGCTGCCACCCGACCAAACGTCGTCACGTTGTGGGTCTCGACCGTCACTTCGCTGCCCAGCTCAGCTGCCGGGTCAACGGTTTTAGCTTCGTCGAGGCTCATTTGATTGACGTCATTTTCAACTTCTTCAACCACGGTTTTGACAACCGACACCACAGCCGTGCCGCTGTTGATGTTCAGGCTGGCACGCACCAATTGCTCACGGGTACCGTTATCACGCCGCCACGCCGCCGCGATAGCCTGCTCGATCACCTCTAGAACTGTCTCTTCTGGTAAGTTCTTTTCCTCAGCAATCGTCCGCAACGCCAACGTCAATTGCTTAATGTTCAAATCTTCCATACTACTCTCCTTTATCACTTATGATTATACCACGATACGAGGTTGCACCGCGATGCATACATCCTCATACGAAAAATTCCGACCTTGGCGGCCGGATGTACACTACACATTCTATACCAGTTCGCTGGCCATGTCAAGCATACCGCGTAGTCCGCGCCTTCTCCGTGCCATATCGAGCAAAGCGGTCCTGCAAAGACCGGCCGTAAACCCAGTAAACGGCTGGTCAAAGAGGGTGAATATTTCGGCATACTCTTTATTTTCCGTCACCTTAACACCTGAGAAGATATTCGCGCCCTCATTATACTCACGCCGCATATCATTGATGAGCACTCTTGATGCAAAACGCCCAATCACCCTATCAATCTCCCGCTGGATACGATTCAACTCATCCATGATGGCATAATAATTACGACTATCCTTGTCCATGCCATATTGTTCTCGCAATGATCTACCCGGGGCTCTCTCGACAACGGCGGCAGGTGGTGAATAGCCATCACCTACCAAGGCCAATACTGACGAGGTCGTGATGTCTGAATTATCCTGCTCAAGTTCTTCACCTAACATATTCAACGTGAGCGTTTGTATCTGCGCCTCATCCTTATCCCGATGTCGCTTACTCAAATACGGAATGTCAGGACCTGGATCAATAACATAAGCATGTAATGCACCTAATCGAGCTGCGGCAATCTTATTTTGTATCACCTTTTCTTTACCCCGCCCATGATATTGCATCCAATCTGGATTTCGGCTGACCGACGCAATAGCCGTCAGCTCCAAGGTTCGCTGAAAACCCTCATCATCAGCCAGCTCTGGACGGAATAAAACCGCAGTCACTTGATGGTTTTCCTGGTCCATCGGTGACTTGACCGGATACTGGCGAATTTGCTCACTTCTCACCTTATTATAATAGCATTTTATTTCTTTATTGTCAATGTAATTGTGTCCGTACTATTGCTTATTTTGTCTTTCTATGACATAATACTACTATGTTTACCCTCCGCTCGACCGATAAAGATGGCCAGCCAAACCTTCAGGTGGACATTGCGCCAAACTGGCCTATTCTGGATCAGACAAAAACCAATTGGTTGACTGGCAAACCGGCTACTGTCGACAAAGTCCCTATATATCCTGAAACACGCGACTGGGTGCTTGGGCCGGCTATTCAGGTTTATAAAGAAACAACGTTCTATCTAAAAGATAACCGGATTCCAGATTCTCCAATCAAGACAGCCAATGATGAAGCACGTTGTAGCCTAATGGATTGCTACGTTAACCCTGAGGATATCACAACATTATTATTGATGCCCCACCTCGATAAGGTATTTGACATTGATTCGCCCGAAGAAGCCGCGTCAGCTGAATCGTATTTGAACCGCAAAATAGGCTCAAAAGTACTCCGCATGATATTTAAAAATATTCCTGAATTAAAGGACCCTATTTTGCGAAGAACAATCGACAGCTCCCTGGTTGAAACAAAAGCTGATATCGCTCTAGCCGTTGAAGCCCGTAAAATTCATGAGCTATCACCAGATGACGAGTCGGTAAATCTCATCAGGCAAGCCGCCTGCAAAAAAGTTGACAGACAACTCTCTGCCATGCGAGACGCCATGACAGAGCTTGCATATGTCAGTGGCACCTATCGACCGAAACACAAGCCAGAGCTAAATACTGCCGACAGAAGAGAGATCTTCGCTGAGATGATCGCAGCTAAATACGAGCCGCCAGCTGAGTCTTAGTTCACCCCTTACATTTTTCCAAAACATGAACGGAGGCTTGCTTTTCAGCATCAGTAACCCACAAGTGGTATTTTTTCTTCACTGCGATTTGCCGCGCGACATATTGACAGCGAAAATCCTTATTAGGCGGTAACCACGCCGAAGCATCGCTATCACCCTTATTCTGATTTGCCTGACCTTCTGACGCCAACAAGTTCAGTGGATCATTCGCTAATTTTTCCCTGTCAACCACTGACAAATTCTGCGCGCCCTTTTGCCAGGCGTCGCTCAGCGCCACCACATGGTCGATCTGTACTTTAGAACTGGTTTTTTCACCGCGCTGAAAATGAATGGTTTGACCAGTATATGGATCTTGCAAAACACCAGAAAGCACCTTGCAGCCTTCGCCCACTTTTTCATCACTCAAGTCCCTGGCTAAAATCACTTCCCGCACCGAGCAACCATCGATTTTGCCCCAGCCGTTGCCAAACTGCTTGCGCATATAGCCTGTTTTAGGTGCACGACCTTTTACTTCCAGTTTGTTCAGCTCATCGAGCGCGTTCGAACTGCCGAAATATTGTTGCTGTAAATCAGTCGGGACAGGAGCCAGCTTTAGTTGTGACAGTTGCGACGACCACACCGCCAAAACCGACAGCACTACCACAAACAAGGTCATGATGCGCCTGCGCTGCAATTTTGTCCCTCTCATACTCCTAGTATATCGAATACCGTAAGCCTTTTCCAACCAGCCAATCTCACAGTCCGCAAATGATATAATGAGACTATGACAAAACTCAAGCATTTACTCGATACATTTACGCCTCAGCACTATAGCCTAACCCTCGACTTGACACACGCCGAGGAAAAATCGTTTTCTGGCACAGTGATCATTTCCGGCGAGTCGACTGGCGAGTCGATTTCGCTACACGCCAAAGATTTGACTATTCACTCAGCGTTGATTGACAATCAGCCAGCTGAGTTTTCTCATGGTGAATTTGATGAATTGCGGTTATCGCGCCCGGAACTATCCAGTGGCAAACACACTATTCGCATCGACTTTTCCGGCACCATCACCGATGCCATGCACGGACTATATCCATGTTATTTCACGCATGATGGCGTGAAAAAGCAGCTGTTTGCCACTCAATTTGAGTCACACCACGCCCGCGAGGTATTCCCGTGTGTTGATGAGCCAGCTGCCAAAGCCACGTACGACGTGACGCTCGTAACCACTCCGGAATCGACCGTCCTTGGTAATATGCCCGTCACTGAATCATCCGAAAAGGATGGCGCGCTGACAACCACCTTCGCTACTACGCCGCGCATGAGCAGCTACCTCCTGGCCTTTGTTGTCGGCGAGCTACACAAGAAAACCGCTCACACCACCTCTGGCGTCGAAGTCAATGTTTGGGCGACGCCAGCCCAAAGCGAGAAGACGCTGGATTTTGCGCTGGACATCGCTACACGCTCCATTGATTTTTATGATGAATATTTTGGCGTGCCATATCCACTGCCAAAGTCCGACCATGTGGCGTTGCCAGATTTCTCGTCGGGTGCCATGGAAAACTGGGGACTCATCACCTACCGCGAAAGTTGCCTGCTGGCTGACCCGAAATTAACGCCGGAGTCGTCCAAGCGTTTCATCGCCACCGTCATCGCTCACGAACTCAGCCATCAATGGTTTGGCAATTTGGTGACCATGCAGTGGTGGAACGATTTGTGGCTGAACGAAAGTTTTGCTAACATGATGGAATACGTGGCGGTCGACGCGCTGCATCCTGAATGGCGGATGTGGGAAGAGTTTGCCGCTAGTGACGTCACCATAGCCCTTCGGCGCGATAGTATGGAGGGTGTACAGCCAGTGCAGGCCGACGTTAATCATCCGGACGAAATCAACACCCTGTTTGACCCAGCAATTGTCTACGCCAAAGGCGGGCGGCTATTAGTGATGGTACGGCGGCTGATTGGCGAGGAAGCGTTTCGGGCTGGGCTGAAGTCATATTTTGAAAAATTCGCTTACCAAAACACTGTTGGCGATGATTTGTGGCAGGAGCTAGAAACCGCCAGCGGCCAGCCGATTGTTGACTTGATGAACACCTGGATTTCCCAGCCAGGGCTGCCAATCGTGCAAGTCGAGCAGGACAATTCGGCCGAGCAACCGACCGCTGTCCTCGGCCAGGAACGATTTTTCATCGGCGAGCATCAGCCATCAGATGTCTTGTGGCCGATTCCACTGTTCGCCAACCAGCCACTTGATGATGCAATGCTAACTGAGCGCGAGAAGACATTCAGCATTGAAAAACCGCTGCAAGTGAACTGCGGGCTGAACGGGCATTTCGTGACCAAATATGATACTGCTACTCGCGAGCAACTGCTAGCCAACATTCACGAGCTGCCGACTCTGGACAAAATCTGCCTACTCCAAGACGCTACGTTGCTAGCTCGGGCTGGATGTGAAAATTCAGCTTCACTCCTGCCGCTGGCACTGTCGCTGAAACATGAAACCAACGAAAAGGTTTTCGACATGGCGGCCAGTGCACTGGCGGAGCTACGCAAATTTGTTGACGATGATGACGACGGCAAGGCCCGCTTGAAGCAAATTTCTGGCGAGTTTGCCCGCGCTACGTTTGACGAACTAGGCTGGGACGAAAAGCCTAACGAGTCCGACGACGACCGCGAACGGCGCGTCACTGCTCTAGGCTTGATGATCTATAGCGAGGACCAAGCAGTGCTGGCGGAAGCCAAGCGGCGATTCGATAGTCAATCCCTCGAGGAATTACCAACAGAAATCCGTTCGCTGATCATCAGTGCCAATGTACGACATTTTGAAACGCCAGAGATGATTGACAGCTTGTTCCAGACCTACCAGCAGACGCCGTCAAACGATCTACAGGCTGACATCACCCTGGGGCTTACTGCTACCAAAAACCCTGAAACTGCGCGGACAATCCTTGCAAATATTAAGCGCCCTGACATCATTCGTCCACAAGATGCCAGCCGTTGGTTTGTCTATCTCATCCGCACTCACGAAAGCCGCCAACTCACGTGGGATTGGCTGAAGGATAATTGGTCGTGGGTCGAAACAACCTTTGCTGGCGATAAAAGCTACGATGAGTTCATTCGCTACGCTGCCATCGGGCTGACAACGAGCGACGAACTGGCTGACTTCCGCCGCTTCTTTGAGCCGATGCTGAATATCCCGGCCCTGACTAGGACGATTGAGCTGGGTATCACAGAAATCGCAGCCCGGGTTGAGTTGATTGAGCGAGACAAGGCGGGTGTGCTCGCTGCTTTGCAAATGGCACTGTGATATATTATGCCACATTTTTGACAAAAATGCTTGACATTTTATGATATTAGTGATATATATAGTATTAGCTTTTGCTCAAAGTTTTCCATAAAGGGCAAAAGTTGCCCTTTAGCTTTTGAGCAAGACGGGAGTGGAAGAATGGATACCACCGACATCTGCCTGGCCTTCCCGGGCATTGGTACCTTCATGTTCTCTCTTGATGAGAGCATCAAGGAGAGTTTAGCTGGGCGACCGGCTGAGCAGCAGTCTCAAATACTACGCAACCTAGAACGCCAGATTACGGCGTTTCTAGCCTTAGAGTGTAGCGGGATACTCGCCCCTTATACGGGGCTCAGTGAGGAGATTGATGACCTACTCGCTGAATGCAGTAGGAAAAATGGGCAGCGTCTCGCCGCCTGCGACTTCTGACACACAAGGGCCCGCCCGCTGAAAATAGCTCGCTGAACAACAGAGTTCAGCTTGAGCTCGTTCGGCGGGCTATTTTCTTGTTTTTAATTTATTCTAATATTACCTGTCCTTTTACAACCGGTAGGCTGCCCTCAACAGCTACCGCCAGTAACCGCATGTCACATCCTTCATATTGCGGATGCTTTGCCATGAATAATTCAGCTGCAAAGCGCATTTGCTGCTGTTTTTTGGCGGTAATCGCCCCCAGCCCGCCGCCGAAGTCATCGTTTTTCCGATATTTTACCTCAGTAAACCACAGCACATCATCTTTCACGCTGACAATATCAATTTCACAGTACCGCGTCCGCCAATTGCGAGCGATAATCTCATGTCCGTCCGCCGCCAGCCAGTCCGCGGCCGTCTGTTCACCCCTATCACCAATTTGACGCGTTGTATTTCTCTGCTTATGCCTAATTTGACTACTAGACGATGGTTGTACACTCCCCTCGGTGCCGGCATATTTTTGTAGCGGCGCAAAACTCAGCCGATGTAGCGGCGTCACACCCAGCCGTTCAATCGCCGCACGGTGCTTGGCCACGCCATAGCCAGCATTTGACGCAAAGCCATACCCTGGATACACCACATCCTGCTCAGTCATAAACTGGTCGCGTGCTACTTTGGCGATGATCGATGCCGCCGACACGCTGGGGATCAAACCATCAGCCTTGGCCATCACCGTCACGTATCGCTCCAGCGCTGTATCCGCCAGAAAATTAACCGTCCCGTCAATGATGATTTCATCAAATGCCAAATTCTTCTCTTTGCACTGCGACTGAATTTGCTTGACCGCTCGCCGCGTCGCCAGCCGCAAGGCCTGACTCATGCCAACGTCGTCCAATTCCCCGGCGCTCACCCAGCCCAGCGCCCAGGCAGCCGCCTGATCGCGAATCACCCCATCCAAAGCCTCGCGGCGTTTTTTGATTAATTTTTTACTATCATTTAGCCCCTCAATCTCAGCACCACCCAAAATCACTGTGCCAACCACCAGCGGTCCCGCCCATGGCCCACGCCCAACTTCATCAATGCCGAGAATCATACCCATCATTATAACAAAAGGTTGCGTCCTACACAGAGTATTGACTTATCATAATTTATATGCTATATTAACAATGACTTTTCGCCCAGAAGGCTGTCGTCAAAGGGTGAAGAGCGCCCTTTTAGTCTTCTGAGTTTTTCCTGAAAGGAGAGTCATAATGAACGCTATCTCTGTTATTGGAATTGTATTCTGCATCCTATCAATGGGTGGCCTGTTTTGCCTGTTTTGGTGGCAGGAGAAAAAAATACGGTCACAATATCAGTACATAAAACTCCTAGAGGGAATGATATTACATCTATCTCTATATGGAGACATTGTCAGGTTCATTGAGAACGGAGAGGAGGAGCTCGAAGAAAAGTAAGGGCTAGGCCCGCCGAAAATAGCTCGTCTTGAGGTTACAAACCCCGGCTTGAGCCTCTCGGCGGGCTATTTTCTTTTTACAAACCGCCAGCCCATCCAGCCCAGCCACACCGCCGCCGCGCCCAGCGTATTTGCCAAAATATCCCAATTAGTATCATTCAGCGTGATACGCGCCAAACCAACTTTGACCATATATAATTCCGCCAGTTCATTGATACAACCGAGCGCCGACACCAGTGCAAACAGCGAAAACGCCATCACCAGCCAGTGCGACCGCCAGTGCATCGCCAATACCAGATATACCCACAACAGCCCGGTGAACAATCCGCCGCCCACGAAATGCGTGGTAAAACTGGTGTCTCGCCCCTCGATGAGCGGCGACGGCAGATACCACGAAATGAAGAATAGTACACAAGCGAGGTATAACAACCAGCGGTATTTTGTTTCGTCAGTGAAACCATGACGACGCAACACATATGGCACTACACATGCCAGCATTACAGGAACAAACACAGAAATATAATGAAAGATTGACATATTGGCATTATACCATGAGAAAACCGCCCCCAGAGAGGGCGGTCTGTTTACCTCAAAACCAATTACGCTTCTTTATGGCGAGCTTCTACTTCAGCAGCCTTGGCGTCAAGTTCTGCCTGAGCAGCGTCTTTTTCAGCTTGCTTGGCAGCGGCAGCCTGTGCGGCCTCCTCTTTCAAGCGTTCAGCTTCCGCTTCAGCCTTGGCGTCATGCACGTTATTGACAGCCACGCGGTCAAAGTTTTTGGCAGTCAGGCGAGCTGATTTACCAGAACGCTTACGTAGGAAACTAAGGAACTTGCGGCGAACCTTGGCACGGCGGACGATTTCCACCTTTTCAATCAGTGGGCTGTGCAGCAAGAATGATTTTTCCACACCAACACCTGAGGCGATTTTACGAACGGTGATGCGTGAGGTGTGTGAGCCTTTGTTGTCAGTGCGAATAACCACACCCTCAAACATCTGGATACGCTCTTTGTTACCTTCTTTAATCTTCTGGTAGACGCGAACGGTGTCACCGCTACGGGCGTCAACAACTGCTTGCTTTTTCTGTGCTTGATTGACTTTGTTGATTAACTCAAAACTCATGATATTTCCTATCTTCCAAACCCGCCACGGCTGGCCACGCAGTTGTACTCCTGCGGCTCCACACCTAACAAAGCTTGAATAATTTAACTCTGTACAACTTCAGTGTATTTTAGCATAGAATATGAAACTATACAAGGAGCCTGACGGTTATATGAACGTACGAATTACATGATCTATCGAGCTGATGGAGAAAACCTGCCATATGGAGTACAATAGTGATATGGATTACAACAAATTAGCACTTGAATTACACGAAAAATATAAGGGTAAAATCACTACCAGTTTGCGCGACCAAGAGAAACTGGACCGTGACAAATTGAGCTCGTATTACAGCCCAGGCGTTGGTGCGGTCAGCCAAGCGATCGCCGAAAACCCAGCGAACCTACCGAAGTATACCTGGACAAACAATCTGGTCGGCGTCATCTCTGACGGCTCAGCCATCTTGGGTCTCGGTGATTTGGGGCCAAAAGCCGCCATGCCAGTGATGGAAGGTAAGGCACTGCTGTTCAAGCATTTTGCCGATGTTGACGCGGTGCCAGTTGTGCTGGATGTTCACGACACGGAAGAGATTATCGCCACAGTTAAGGCAATTGCGCCAAGCTTTGGAGCGATCAACCTGGAGGATATCGCCGCACCAAAGTGTTTTGAGATTGAAGAGCGTTTGAAGGCCGAACTAGACATCCCCGTGTTCCACGACGACCAGCATGGCACGGCGGTCGTGGTGTTGGCGGGTCTGATCAATGCTGCGAAACTAACTGGCCGAAGCCTGGCAGACTGTAAATTTGTGGTTATTGGCGCTGGGGCAGCTGGCACGGCCATCATCAAACTGTTACACCTATACGGTGCACGAAACATCGTGGCGGTAGACAGCCGCGGCATCGTTGGCACGTCTCGCACTGATCTAAATGCTGAAAAAACTGCGCTACTAGAATACGTCGATGCTTCACAATCTGGCTCAATTGATGACGCCATCACTGACGCTGACGTGTTCATCGGCGTGTCACGCGCTGGACTACTCACACCGGAGTTGGTGCAGAAAATGGCCAAGGATCCAATCATCTTTGCCCTAGCAAACCCAGTGCCAGAAATCATGCCAGATATCGCTCGGGAGGCTGGCGCAGCGGTGGTAGCCACCGGCCGTAGTGATTTTCCAAACCAAGTCAATAATTCTCTGGCCTTCCCGGGTATCTTCCGTGGAGCGCTCGATCACGGCGTGAAAAAGATTACCGACCAGCACAAACTGGCTGCCGCTGAGGCTTTGGCTGGGCTGGTCGAGAACCCAACTGCTGACGAAGTCATCCCTTCGCCATTTGATAAGCGCGTGGTTTCAACCGTCGCCGCAGTGATACGGTAGCAAGTTCTCCGCTAACTCATACGAACCATATGAGCCGCGCCTAAATGACGCGGTTCACTTCTTCGATGGTGGTTTCGCCGCGTAGCGCTGCCAATACACCAGCCTGCAACAGCGTAATAGTCCCCTGCTTTTTAGCAACTTCTTCAATGGCTTCGGCGTGAATATCAAGAATGTCTCCACGCAAAAACTTTTGGATTTCCTCAGTCACAATCAACTGTTCCATCACTGGAATACGACCCTTATAACCAAATGGTGCTTCTGGCGTTGACACTGGTCGCCACAGCTTAAACGTGTCTAGGTCTGGGCATTCGACCGTGTCAGGAATCCCTTTCAGCGTCTCCTTTACCCAGCGACGAGTCGCCTCATCTGGCTCGTACTCCTCTTTGCTCTCATCATGCAGCCGCCTGACCAATCGCTGAGCAATCAACAAACGCACCGCCGAGCTAAAGATAGGGTTCTGTCCAATCATATCGATCATACGACTAAACGCCGCCGCCGTTGAATTGGCGTGAAATGAGCTTAGAACCAAGTGTCCGGTGATTGATGCCTGGATGGCGGTGCGGGCAGTTTCATTGTCACGAATCTCACCAACCATCACCACATCCGGGTCCATACGCAGCACACTGCGAAGACCATCAGCAAACTCCTGTCCAGCCGTGGTGTCGATAGGGATTTGCGTCACGCCAGGGATGGTATTTTCCACTGGATCTTCCAGGGTGATAATTTTACGATCAGTAGTGTTCAAGGCGTTCAAGATACTGTAAAGCGTGGTTGACTTACCAGAACCCGTCGGACCAACCATCAAAACCATACCGCGTGGGTGTGAGATAACTTCATCAATTTGCGCGCGCTCAGCCGGAGTGATACTCAACAAATCCAAATTCAGCATGGCAGTATCAAAGTTAAACAAACGCATCACCACATCTTGACCGTACACTGTTGGCACTGCTTCAACACGCAAATTCAACAGATGCGAGGCGCCGTCACGATAAATCTCCTGCTGCATATGTCCAGACTGCGGTTCGGTTGCAGCCGTAGAAATATTTGCGCGGGAAGCCAAAGTAGCCATGATGACACGGTAGCGGTCACGACTGAGCTCAGCCACTGGGTGCAGTGCGCCATCAACACGCATACGGATACGAATTGACTCGCGCTGATTTTCAATGTGAATGTCGGATGCGCCTAGCCTGTCAGCTTGATCAACGATGTAGTTAAAGACGTCATTTGAACTGACCGTTGCCAGTGTTTGACTCACCTGTTGCAGCGTTTCGCTGTCGCCCTCTTTGGCAATTTCGATATCATCATAGACGATACTCTTTGGCGGATCGAACCGCAGCATAAATGAACGAAAAGCGGCACCTGATATCAAGAAAAAGTGTGTAACTTTACCAACTTCGCGATAATCCTTTGTCATTTTAGCAATCAACGACTGAGGCGTCTGCGAAGTTACGCCAAAACGGTAGGACAGATCAGTGTCATTGTGCGCTAGGGGGATGATACGCCCTTTGTACATCTCATCAATTGTCAAAATATCTCGTTCCAGCGGCAAGTCAGCTTCAAAACTGCGGGTATCTAAATATTGCAAGCCTAAAATTGACGCTCGTTTCCTGGTAGCATCTTCGTCTTGCTGGCGACGACGTACTTGAATAGAATCTTCATCCATCACCAACATTATAGCAAAGTGCTTATGATTTAGCGAATGATATAATGAGTTCATGCGACCAGAAATTACGCTTATTTTGCACAATATTCGTTCGACGCACAATGTCGGCGCTATCTTTCGCACTGCAGAAGGTTTGGGAGTAAAGCGAATTGTCATCAGTGGCTATACCCCGTTTCCAGATTTGGCGATCATCAACCAACCAGACCCACGGCTACCACACCTTGTTGAGAAAATAACCAAGCAAATTCACAAAACAGCATTGGGCGCTGAGCAAATGGTTCCCTTTAGACGCTATGAAACTCTGGAGGAGTGGCTGGAGGAAAATGAGCACACCGGCAACCTACCAGTCATCGCACTGGAGCAAGCGCCAGATAGCATTTCGCTGCCAGATTTTACTGCGCCAGAAACGTTCGCGTTGCTGTTAGGTGAAGAAGTTGATGGCATATCGGCCGAGCATTTAGCGCGCTGTGCCACAACAGTCGAGATCCCAATGTTTGGCACTAAAGAATCATTCAATGTTAGTGTCGCCTGCGGCATGGCACTATACCAGATGATATGCCGCTGATGATTACGTCAATTTGATACGTTCTTCGCCCAGCAACGCCTTCAGCTCTTCAAGTAGCTGAGGTGCTGGATCGACTTTGAACGGCAAGCGAATGGCGGACTTGTGGTCATTCTCGCCAAGTACCAACACAACATCGGTGATCCCTGGTGATGTTGAACATATCTTTTTGAGGGAAATCAGTTTGCCGTGATCACTCGGGTCTTTCACTTGCAGAAACAAGCGCGCAGGTGGCGTCTCGGGAGCTGCCGGCCGGGTAGCTGGTTTGGATGGATTTGACGATTTGGCGGTAGCCGGAGTAGCAGCCTTGGTTTTTTGAACACGGAAATTCGCACGTTTTTCTTTTTTATACTGGGCGCTTACTTTTGGCGCATCCATTTTACGACCGGTCGATTCATAGCCAGTGATATCACTATCAGTAATAATCTCAATTTCATCAGCAATCATCTTACTTTCTGACCCCAAATTACCATCACGATCGCGAGCCGAGTTTTTGCCGGTCACCCGAATGACGGCGTCCTGGACGAGCTTGGCGCCGACTTGCTCATACAAGTTCGGAAAGACGATGACTTCGCCTTCGCTAAATTTGTCTTCCAGGCCCACGAACGCCATTTTGCTGCCAGATTTGGTGATGATAGTGCGAACGTTCGTGATGATGCCACCAATTGTCATCACTCGCCCGTCATATTCTGGCACTAGCTGGGTCAACGGCTGCGTTTGCTCAAGCAAATATGTCGCGTAGGCGTCCAAAGGATGCGCCGAGATGTACAGGCCCATCAGCTCGCGTTCCCACGTCAAATATTCCTTTTCGTTTTTGTTTGGCGACGGCATCAATTGCATGGTCGGCTGAGCCACAGCCGTATCGTCGCCTAACATGCCAAACAAATCAGTCTGCCCGCTAGCCGCTTCTTTTTGAACTTTTTGGGCAAAGGCAGTGATGGTGTCTAGGTTAAACAATAAGTCGTGGCGATCACCAAAACTGTCAAACGCGCCACACTTGATGAGCGACTCCCAGGCCTTGCGGTTAAACTTGCTAGTGGACACGCGTTTGGCAAAATCTTCAATGCTGGTGAATTTACCGTCTTCACGGGCACGCAACAATTCTTCAACTGCGCCGACACCAACGCCCTTGACCGCCGCCATACCAAAACGAATCTTCTTTTCGCCAGGCACGACCGCGAATTCAACGAACGACTCATTGACGTCAGGGTTAAGCACTTCGATGCCCATGTGCTTACACTCAGTCATCTCGATAGCCAGGCGCTCGGTGTCGTCCTGGTCGCTAGTCATCAGCGCCGCCATAAACGCATCAGGATAGTGCGCCTTGAGGTACGCCGTCCAGTAGGCGATCAGGCCGTAACATGCCGCGTGCGACTTATTGAAACAATAGTTAGCGAATTCTTCCAATGCATCCCAGAACTGCTCGGCAATTTCCTTAGTCGCACCACCAACCTTGACTGCGCCCTCGACAAACTCTGGTTTGACTTTTTTCATCAGGTCGATTTTCTTTTTACCCACCGCCTTACGCAGGGTGTCAGCCTGGCCGCCAGTAAAGCCGCACCATTCTTTGGAGATCTGCATAAATTGCTCCTGGTAAACCAAAATGCCGTAGGTATTCTTCAGCGAGTTTTCCATACCAGGGTGCAGATAGGTAATTTCTTCCTCGCCATGTTTACGCTTGATGAATGAGTCGATAAACTGCATCGGTCCCGGGCGATACAACGCCACCATGGCGATGATGTCTTCAAAGACGCTCGGTTTGAGCTCACGCAGGTACCGCTTCATGCCGGCCGATTCCAACTGGAAGACGCCAGTGGTATCGCCACGCTGGAATAGTTGATACGTTTCCGTATCGTCCAGCGGCAAGTGCGACAGATCGATGTCCGTTTTATACACTTTACGGATAATGCGTAGCGCGTTGTTGATGATAGACAAGTTAGACAGGCCCAAAAAGTCCATCTTCAATAGCCCCAGTTCCTCGACCGGGCCCATCGGATACTGCGTTGCCACCACACCCTTTTGCGCCATCTCAAGCGGCACATATTTTACCAAATCATCCGGCGCAATCACCACGCCGGCGGCATGCACACCATGCGAACGAATCGTTCCCTCAAGCCGCGAGGCAAAGTCATAAACCGTTTTGGCGGTCGGGTTGCTTTCATACTCTTTTTTAAGGTCGGGATCTTCCTCGAGCGACTTTTTGATGGGCACGTGACGGCCCTGGACGGGCGGTGGAATGAGCTTGGCTAGCCGGTCAGATTCGCCATACGGCACCTGCAACACCCGCGCCACATCACGCACTGACGCCCGCGCTGCCATGGTGCCAAAGGTACAGATGTTAGCCACTCGTTCTGAGCCATATTTCTTGGCGCAATATTCAATCACTTCACCGCGGCGGGTATCTTGAATGTCGATGTCGATGTCAGGCATGGAAATACGGTCGGGGTTGAGAAATCGCTCGAACAGCAGGTCGTAATGTAGCGGGTCAAGATCGGTGATGTTCAGGGCATAGGCGATGATTGAACCAGCCGCCGAACCACGCCCCGGCCCAAAAATAATTCCTTGAGATTTACCCCAGTTGATGAAATCCTGAACGATGAGAAAGTAGCCGTTATAACCCATCTTGTCGAGCACGCCAAACTCCATGTCCAGTCGCTCGATTTGATCGTCAGACAACATGGCACGCAGCTCGTCGTTTGGCAGTTTCTTTGCGTCCTCCAACTTCATGCCAGCGTACCGCGCCGCCATGCCGCTATACACCAGATGATCCAGATATTCTTTTTCAGACTCGCCGTTTGGCGTCGGGAATTTCGGGATGAGAATATCGCCCAGTTTGATCTCCACGTCACAGCGGTCGGCGATGGCTTTGGTGTTGGCAATTGCCTGTGGGTTGGTTTTTTGCCACCGCGAAATAATGTCTTCTGGTGTCGTCAAATGCAGCTCAAAATCCTTCAAACTCATCCGCTTTTCATCACTCAAATACGCGCCAGTGCCGACGCACAGCAAAATCTCATGCGCTTCTTGGTCTTCGTGATTAAGATAATGACCGTCGCTGGTCACCACACAGGGAATATCCAGTTCCTTGCTAATCCGCTCAATGTAATCATTGACCTTTTTCTGCTCCGGCCAGTGACTGCGCGCCTCGGGATGACCGTGATCTTGCAATTCCATATAGTACCGATCACCAAACACTGACTTGTACCAGCCAGCGATTTCCTTGGCTTTGTCATAATCATCATTGCGCAAATTCTCACCCAGCTCACCACCGATACAGCCGGACATACAGATGATGCCTTCGTTGTATTGTTCCAGCAGTTCGTGATCAATGCGCGGTTTATAGTAGACGCCTTCGAGGTTGGCGATGGTACTGAGCTGCATCAGGTTTTGATAGCCCTTGTGGTTCATGGCCAGCAGCGTCAAGTGATAGCGCGCCTTGTCCTTAGCTGGGTCGCGGTCGTGACGACTCCGCGCCGCCACGTAGGTTTCGATGCCGATGATTGGCTTAATACCAGCACTCTTGGCTGCTTTATAAAACTCAATAACACCCGACATAGTGCCGTGGTCAGTGATAGCACAAGCTTCCATACCGAGCTCCTTCACTCGGGCGACCATGTCAGGGATCTTGGTCAATCCATCGAGCAGTGAGTGGTGAGTGTGGTTGTGCAGGTGTACATAATCAGACGGTTTCAAAACCGCCGACGTACCGCCGTTATTCTTCCCCTCTGTCGTCATTAGTCTTAGTATAGCACGTTAGCGGCGACTCTGCATGGTGTTGATCAGTGTATTGAAGAAGTCAGCAAGCGGTGGAAACACATCAACTAGATGGCCCAATATCCAAACTAAAATAGTCACCGAAAGAGTGGCGCCCAGCACCGAACCAAAGCCAAAAAAGATACCACGCCAAAAATTCATGCCGTAGACCTGGCGACGAGAACGGTGAAAATCATAAAACAAGTCTTCTAAAATTGCCTGCCGAGCTCCATTTTCATTGTCACGAATGATTTTTTCGGCAGCTTTTTTCGTCAATGATTTTTCTGAATGGTTATTTTTGACCACGTTTTGCCTTTCGCTTAATCTTTTTCAGCAGAGCTCCAAATGCCAAAGCAGAAGAAACGACAGAGAGCATTGATGATGCTTCAGCATAATTCTGCTGGATAGCTCGTGAGTGCTGCATGGTTTTTTGGACGTGACGGCTCAGGCTGATTACCAAACAAATCAATGTGATAACGATAATCATCAAGGTAGCCAAAACAATTGACAAAATGATAACAATCTCATTCATGGTGCTATTATAGCCTACTTCAGCCGATCTGTCAGATGTTGACGGAGTGCCGGACCAAGTTTGTCATCCCGCAGCCCAAAGTCAATGATAGTTTTGAGATATTCAAGCTTATCACCGGTGTCATAGTACGTGCCGTTGGTGATTTCCACGCCATAGAAGTTATGCCCTTCATCAATCATGCGCTGCATAATCGGCTGAATGGCAAACTCACCGTGACCATTAAACTCCTGGCGAGCACGCTCCAAGTACGGGAAAAAATCAGCCGCCAGCAAATAACTGCTAACACTCGCTAAATCACTTGGCGCGTTGGCTTTGCCTGGCTTTTCGACAATGTTTGTGATGGCAATCGTTCCGTCATCAAGCTGTTGACCAGCCGCGATGCCATAGCGATCAAACTCTGCATCATCAATGATTTTCTTGCATGACAGCACTGCGCCATCCAATTTTTCTGCAGCAGCAATCATCTGTTGAAAACGGCTTGGTGTCGCGTCGATAAAGTCGTCAGCAAACGTATAAATCACTGGCTCGTCCGGCCCAATCAAATGCGCAGCACATGCCAAAGGAGTCGCGTTACCATATGGACCTTTTTGGCGAACGTACACAAAGTTAGCCATTTCCGACAGTGAGTGAACCAGGTCGATCAACGGGCGCTTCTTGTCACCACCAGCCCGCAGATTTGCTAACAAATCTTCGTTCGGCACGTCAAAATGATCTTCAATGGCACGCTTGTTGGCGCTTCCGACGATGATAATGTCGCGAATACCGGCAGCAACCAGTTCTTCCACAACGCATTGGATGATCGGCTTGTCAATCAGTGGCATCATCTCCTTAGGCATCGCTTTAGTTTGTGGCAAAAACCTAGTGCCAAATCCTGCCGCTGCAATCACTGCTTTTGTCGGTTTTCTCATATCTCGTTCTCCTTTATTATCGCCTTATTCATCAAAAAATCTTTCACCATGTCCCGCAATGCTGCGTAATCCAAATTCTCCGAATCAACGGTCACTGTTGTGATATTATCTGCAACCAGTGGACGATATTTGTCACGAATTTCGTGTTCCGTCAATTTATCATATAGATCATCAGTGTGCACTGAGTGACGATGACCAGATTGTTTGCGAGCATAAAATCGTCGCTTGACTTCCGCCAAGCCGCACGTCACGTAAATCTGCAGAATTGGTCGATGTGGGCTGTGCTGTAAAAGCTCTTCTGCAGCTGACGTTTGCAGGGCAGACTCAATGATGATTTGCTCACCCAATTTCTCAAATTCAATACCCAATTCCAGAACTGCCCGTCGAGTCACGCGGCCCAAGGCACTGCTCTGCTGATCAGTATATATTCCGCCCAGATGGTCAGCCAAAAACTCTTTGACAGCATCTTGCGCGACACCACGCACTCCCATATCTTGCATCAAACGCTTTGCTAACGTCGTTTTACCAGATCCAGGGATGCCAGTAATGATGATCATCAGCTATAGCCTCTCGCGGATCAATTTTTGCGCCAAGCCTGGGTTAGCCTGACCTTTGGAACGCTTCATAACTTGACCGACGAGGTAACCAATGGCTTTGTCTTTGCCCGAGCGAATGTCGGCGATGGAAGCTGCCGAGGCTGGGTCGCTCAATACTTCGTCAACGATGGCAGCGATGGCTGATTCGTCAGACACCTGCAGCAAGTTCTTTTCTTCAGCAAGTTTGCGCGGATGCGTGGCGCCCGCCAACAATTCGTTAAATAATTCCTTGGCATTAGTGCTGGAAATCTCTGCCTTCTCGGTCATCTCCGCCAATTCTACCAAATCATCGACCGACACATGTGGCGCACTACCGTCAGTTGACGTGCTGTCATTGTCGGCGTCATTGCCATTAGCCGTTAAAGCACTCGCAAACCAGTGTGCCACTCGCTTAGCAGACGCATCGCCTGATTTCTCCTGTACTTCCAGCATGATGGATGCGTAATTTTGGTTGGACAATAACGAATTAACCACTGACTTGTCCAAACCTAGCCCGCTCCATTTTTCACGATATTCACCCGGTAACATCGGCACCTCAGCCTGAATCCGCGCAATTTCCTCATCGCTCAGCACCACTGGCGGGATGTCGGCATCAGGCATGTAGCGATAGTCCTGGGCATCTTCTTTCGAACGCTGTGAAGTAGTAATTTGCTTGTCGTCGCTCCAGCCGCGAGTTTCCTGCACCACCTGCTCACCACTTTCCAGCAGGTCAACTTGGCGTTTGAATTCGTATTCAGCGGCACGCTCGACGCTGCGGAATGAATTGAGATTCTTCACTTCCGCGCGTTTGCCAAGCTCGGTCGCGCCTTTCTTGGCCACCGAAATATTGACATCAAACCGCATATTGCCATGATACAAATCACCGTGCGTCACGCCCGCATAGACCATCAATTTGTGCAGCTCCGAAGCGTAGGCTTTGGCCTCCTCGGCAGAATGAATATCCGGCTCAGAAACGATTTCAATCAGCGGCGTACCAGCGCGGTTGAGGTCAACCAGCGAATAGCCATCGTGGTGCGTCAATTTACCGGCGTCTTCCTCCATGTGCGCGTGATGAATCCGCACTCGTTTGAGCGAACCATCTTCTAGCGGCGTGTCAACATAGCCAGCCAAAATGATCGGCTGGTACATCTGCGAGGTCTGATAACCTTTTGGCAAGTCAGGGTAAAAATAATGCTTGCGATCAAACCGGCTAACGCGAGCAATCGGCGCATTCAACGCCTTGCCAGCACGCACCGCCAACTCAACAGCGTGCTTGTTGAGCACCGGCAGCATGCCCGGCAGACCAAAGTCAATCTCGTGCGTTTTTTCATTTGGCTCAGCGTTACGCGCGTCATTGTCAGCCGGGCTAAACAGCTTGGTTTTGGTCGCCAGCTGGACGTGGCATTCGATACCAATGGTCATTTCATATTCATCATATACACTCATCATAACGCTCCCAAATCTTTTAGTGCTTGTTCAAA
>CAUSLL010000008.1:0-32136 GCA_963532835.1 uncultured Candidatus Saccharibacteria bacterium | reverse complement strand
CCCAGCACATCGCGGTCGTGCGTGATGATCAGCATGGCCTGGCGCGGCTGCGAACTCATCCAGTCGATAAACTGTTGCTTGGCCACATAATCCATGTGATTAGTCGGCTCGTCAATCAGCGCCAAATGCGCCCCCGAATGCATAATCTTCACGATTTCCACCAGCCGCTTCTGGCCACCCGACAGGGAACCAAGCAGCCGCTCGCCACACCCACTCAGCTGGAAATTATCAAGCTCCCGCTCAATCTTCTCCTCAATCTGGTAAAAGCCTTTCTGGTCAAATCGCTCCAGCGCCTGGGTGTACTCCTCGATTTTGCGCATATTATCGCCCATAGTCTCAGGGTATTCATCGATGATTTTCTTTAGGGCCGCGTATTCCGGTAGCCCCGCTAGGATGTAGGCAAGCACCGTCTGATCGCCCAGACCATGATGCTCCTGCGCCGTACTGGCCACGGTGATGCCGCGGCGAAAAATCACCTCGCCGGTATAATCAGCGTCTGTGCCCGCCAAGATGCCAAACAACGTCGACTTGCCGACACCATTGCGGCCGACCACGCCGACCTTTTCGCCATCATCCACGCTAAACTTGACGTCGCGCATCAACGTCTTGTCACCAAAACTCTTCTCGGTGATGTGAATGTCGGCTATCATTGGGCTATTGTACCACACGCCATACCGTAAGGGTATTGAAATATATGATTTTTTGTGGTATAATACAAGTTATGGAAAAAGATTCCCATGCTAGCAAAGAAGCTAAAATTATTCCTCTCGCTCCGTATCTCAACAGGAGGAAAATGCGAGAAGCTGGTCGTATTGTGTTTAGACGACTCGGTGCAGATACTGAGGGGTCACCGTCAGAACCGCTAGCCCGGGTTTATGACATCTCCAGTCGTCTCCCAAAAACCACCGCTCCAGAGGCTGCCGCTGAAGAAGACATCACTACTGGGGAGCAAGATACCGAAAGGGAAGTCATTGCAGAAATGGTGGAAGATATCACAACAAACCTTGAAGCTTTACCACAATATAACGGCGACCTAGGAGAGTTTCTAGACACTATCAATGATCAGTTAGAGGATTGCTACGAAGAGCTTAGCCCTGACCAAAAGAAAAAGTTAGCCATCACGCTCACCAGTGTCTTGAGTGATGAATGCCACAAAAACATCTCTCGAGCAGTAGTCCACCATCCAAACCTTGTAAAGATCCTGGGCGTTGCCCTTTATATGCAATATGACCCTCTCTTTCAGGCAATGAAACGGCATCCAAGTTATCAACCGACCGATAAGACGAAAACAATTGAGGAAACAAGTAGAAAAGCCGCTGATATATTAAGCCTCACTCCAGGTGAATTCGACTTTGTCACTGGTGCCTATACACCACCGAAACACTAAACCTGCTATAATGGGACCATGCCAAAGCCCAAAGCAAAAAAACCAGCTACTCACGCCGTCGTTAACCGTCGAGCACGGTTTGATTATGAGTTGGGCGAGGAAATCGTAGCTGGGCTGGTGCTAACAGGGCCAGAGGTACGAGCTGCACGAGACGGACATGTCCAGCTCAAAGGCGCCTTTGTCAGCTTGAGAAATGACGAATTGTGGCTCAATAACGCAAGTTTTTCATTGCGGCTGAACGTTCGTGGTCAGGCAAATTCAAAGAGTGTCGACACCTCAGCGCGGAAGCTACTGGCCAGCCGTAAACAAATTGACCGATTTGCTGCTGCCAAACAACAGGGGCTGACCATCGTCCCGACCAAATTATTGACCAATGGCCGCTTCATCAAAATTGTCATCGCACTGGGGCGGGGTAAAAAGCGTTACGACAAACGCGAGACCATCAAGCGTCGTGATCAGGATCGCGAGACGCGTCGGCAGCTTTCTGGTCGATAAGCTCTTGGTATAATTTTTCCAGCTTCTTCACTTGGCGATTTTCAGTAAATTTGGCCGCCAATTTTTTACTGATAGCGCCAAACTCTTGACGCTTATCAGCATCCTCTAGTAGGGTAATAATTGCTCGCCCAAAGCTGGTCGGATTATCATTCGCGATGAAACCATTCACGCCGTCTTGGACCACTTCTGACAGCTCTTTATCCACTAGCACGATCGGCAGCCCCGCGTGAGCCGCTTCATGCAGCACCCAGCCCTGCGTGTCTTTCAGTGATGGAAAAGCAAAAACGTCCAGCACTGAGTACGCCAGGCCGAGCTTTTCACGCGGCATAGCGCCAGTGAAAATAATTCTGTCAGCATATTTGGTCGCGGCAGCCATTTCCTCCAGCGTCTTTCGGTATTCAAAATCACCAACAAACAATAGCTTTGCCTTAGGTCGCTTCTTGGCGATGTGCCGCTCAAACGATTTAATGAGCAGCGGCAAATTCTTTTCTTCACCCAACCGACCAACAAATCCAAAGATTTCGTCATCTTCCGCCAAGTTCCACTGCTCACGAAATGCCTTCACTTCAGCTTTTGTCGGGCGAGGTAGTGCGTTCACACCATTTGGCATCAGCACCAATTCGTACTGATAATCATCGTACTGCCAAGACTTTAGTTGCTTGCAGCTCTTTCGACACAGAGCAATGACCGCGTCTGCTTTGCTATACAAAATGGTGATGACGCTTTCGATGATGTCTTTATTCCATTTGGTAACACCAGCTCGCGGCTTGTACAATTTAGCAATCTCCAGCAAGTCATGGCCACGCAGCTTCACCGACATCGGGAAAACGATTCCTGCCAGCGCCAAAGCACCAGGCAGCACCGCCGGGTAGTGATCGACGAACTCATAGATGTCAGTACAGTGCTGAATCACCAGCGGAATGTCGTTCTTTTTGGCGGCTTTCACGCCGACCAAACCAATTTGTGATGGCGTAAACACATGCACCATGTCCAGCTCCAGCTCTTTGATGCGACGCTGTACTGCCGGCGGAAAGAACACCGATGTGTCATAATCATCAAAAAACGCACCCTTGATCGACGGGAAGCGAATAATCCGCGAATCAGCATCTTCGTTGAGCAATTCGGCTTGCTTGGACGGACTCATCGACTTGGCAGGGCAAAATACGTAGACCTCATGTCCTAGGTTTTCCAGCTCTCGCTTGAGCGATTCAACCACAAAAACGATGCCATTGATTGATGGTCGATAGGTATCAGTAAACAGTCCAATTCTCATGATTCTAGTACGCTCCTGTAAAATTTCACTAATCGCTCACCGCCAGCTCGACTATCAAACCGTTTGGCGATTCGCCCAGCTGCAGTAACTTGTTGTTTATACCATTTGGCGTCATTTTGCAGTTTGTCTATCACCTGAACAGCATCTTGAGCCGAGGAAATAAACTGAGCATCTGGGCGGAATGTATCATCATACTCATGAATATCTCTCAAGATGATTGGTAGTCCAGCGCCCGCAGCTTCCAGGACACACATCGGATGATTTTCCTGCTCAGCAGGCAAAAAGAACGCATCGGCTGCATGTAAATAGGTCATGACGTCTGCATGATCAATCACGCCCGTGATGATCACGTTTTTAGGAGCTGATGCTATCAGGTCTTGCATTTTGCCATATTCTGCGCCCAAATGTTTGAAGGGAATACCACCCACCCAGATAAATGTCACCTCAGGCAAAGCTCGTGCCGTTTCAAAAAACGTGTCCAGACGCTTACGCGGCTGAACCTGTCCATTACCAACCACCACAAAGTCTGACGGCTTCAGTTTCAGCTTTTTACGAGCAGTTTGTTTGGTTTTTAGAGTAGACGCATAGCGACTCATGTCGACCGTATTGTACAGCACCTCCACACGTGTTTTCAGCTTCATCGGACCAGTCATGGTTTCTTTGACCATGTTAGAGCAGGCCAACACCAAATCAGCCTGGTTATATACCCAGCGCATATACGCTCGCACCAACCACTGCATTCTGCCCATGCCTTTGATGCTACCAACCAAGGAAGCAGGGATAACATGACCAGAGATAATCTTTTTGCCGCGTGAACGTTTGAGCATCCACATTGAATACAAACCAATGGTCTGAGCATGGACGATGTCTGCATCAGAGCGAGCTTGATTAACCACGACGGACGTGTCTTTTCTCGCCTTAAGCGCATTTGTCATCTCTACAAAAGCAGTGTGAACACCATGGCCTTGGACAGTAAACTCACTCTCGGAAATCATATCGACATTCAGTCGAGTCTTGCGTGTCATGGTATCTATTATACCACAAGTCGCGTCCCAACCGCTTCGCCTCTGGCAGCACGCACAATATTGCCATCACTCAGCAAGTCGCAAATAATCATTGGTTTTTTCTCTTCAGCAGCCAAGCCGATAGCCGCTTTGTCCATCACACCAATGTCCGGGTTTGCCAAAACCTCGTCATAGGTCAATTGGTCAAATTTGACAGCATTAGTAAACTTGACTGGGTCCTTGCCGTACACGCCATCAACCTTGGTGGCTTTAATCACTACGTCGCATTTCATCTCTAGTGCCAAATTGACGGCTGCCGTGTCGGTGGTCAAAAATGGTCGTCCAGTGCCGCAACCAACCACCACTACACGACCTTTTTCCAGGTGACTGACCGCTCGTCGGTAAGTGTATTGATCGACAAATTGGTTCACTTCCACTGTCGACAGAGCACGCGTTGCTAGGCCATCATCGTTGAAGACATCAGCCAGGGTGATGGCATTGATCAGCGTCGCCAGCATACCTGCGTTGTGTGCCGTCACGTCGCCGATGCCACTACCAGCAATTTGCGCACCACGCACATAATTACCACCGCCAACCATGATGACAACTTGCGTTCCGCTCGCCACCACTGGCTTGATTTGTTCGGCAATCCACCGCGCTCTGGCATGATCAAATCCACCAGCGTATTGTCCTTGTAGTTGTTCGCCCGAAAGCTTGAGAAGAATCCTGTTATACATACTTTCATTGTAACAAGTTATGCCGCTTCTTGCACAAACCCCGCCATACCAAGCCTATACGCAGCCCACAAAACCCGCTACAATAGCCACATGAAGTTATTTTCCTGGAACGTCAATGGCATCCGCGCAGTCCTGAATAAAGGTGAGTTTACCAAGTTCATCGAAACCTATGACCCGGATATTATTTGCCTGCAAGAGACTAAAGCCCAGCGCGGGCAAGTAGCCTTAGATCTGCCACAATTTCACGAGCATTTCTATTCGGCAGCCAAAAAGGGCTATTCTGGCACCGCCATATTTTCAAAGCAACCAGCGCTGAACTATCTTGACGGCTTCCCGGCGGACATCGCCGACAAATACAACCTATCCGCCGACGAATATGGCGACCCCAACGACGAAGGACGTATCATCGCTGCTGAATTTGATGGGTTTTGGCTGGTTACGTGCTATACACCAAACTCCAAAGGCGATCTCAGTCGCCTCAGCCTGCGCCATGACCAATGGGACCCAGCTTGTCTGGAATACCTCAAAGGACTGGAGCAGGGACGTTACGGCGCCGCCAAGCCAGTACTGTACTGTGGCGACATGAACGTGGCCCATCAAGATATCGACCTTGCCAGGCCGAAAGACAACGTCGGCAAACACGGCTTTACCGACAAAGAGCGAGCAGGTTTTCAAGCGTATCTGGACGCTGGTTTTGTCGATGTGTTTCGCGCACAACATCCAACCGCAACAGATGCTTACACTTGGTGGACTCACTGGGCAAATGCCAGAGCCCGAAACGTTGGTTGGCGTATCGACTACTGGCTAGCTAGCCAAGAACTAGCACCGTCCATCAAACAAGCACACATTCACCCTGAACAACTGGGTTCCGATCACTGTCCAGTTAGCATAGAACTCTAGCCCACAAAAAAGCACCCGAGTTGTCCGGGTGCTTTTAGTGTTAGTAAGCGCTCAGATTATTGGCGGCGGCTTACGATGTAGGCAACGGCAGAAGCAGCAAGTGAGCCGAGACCAAAGATTGAAAGGAGCGCGTCAGTCGTACCAGTTCGTGGCAACTCAGTTGTTGTTGGAGCTGGTGGGGTAGGTTGCTTAGGAGCAGGAGGGGTAGTCGGAGGAGTGCTTGGCTTACATGCGTCGCTGTCCACTGATGCGTATCCCTCGTTCTTTTGATCCTTAGTCCAGACGCTGATGATCTGCTTGGTCTTGATGTCACAGACTTTAACCTTACAGTCTTCTTCGTTCTTTGAGTAACCTTCCTTGTTTTCTTCACTCTTGCGTACGGTTATGATTTCACCGGTCTTGGTGTCACAAACCTTGACTTTTTCACAGTCAGCAAAGTTCTTTGAGTGTTTGCTGGTGTCGTATTCACTTTCTTTAATAGTGACGATCGTGTCAGTCTTCAAGTCACAAACTTGAATTTTTGGCTCTTCAGTCACCGTGATGGTAACTTTACAGTTTTGGCTGGTTACGCCATTGTTGATGGTAACAGTTGCAGTGTAAGTACCAGCCTTTGTGTAGGTGTGCTCAGCCTTGTTGCTGCTACCAGTTGTCTTTTGGCCATCGCCAAAGTCGAAAGTATAGCTACTGATGCTTGCACCATTCTTTGCAGTTGCAGTTGCAGCAAAGGCGAACTTGTTGCGGGTACCAGCGACTTTTTGCGCGCTCAATGCGTCACACGTCAATACTGGCTTTGGAGCTGGTGTTGGTGGAGGTGTTGGTTCACCCCAAAGTGGGTTACCACAGTCCTTGATAACTGCCTGAACGAATTTACCATTACCGTCCAACCATACAAACACTGGCTTCTTACTTGCCACTGGCATAAAGCTGTGACGAATCAAGTAGCTTGGGTATGATTTACCGCCAATTTGCTGGTAGTTAATTGGATTAGTGTAGTTAACGTGACGACGCTGAATGGTTTTTGCATTCGTTGCTACGACACGACCGTTCACTGTAACGGTGTTGTTTGAAGCGTCTGCCACACCTTCGTGCATACCAGCGCCCTCAACCATTGATTGTGTAATGCCGAAGTAGTTGTAAATACCACGGACTTCGCTGTCGCTGTGATAAGCCGACTTCATGGCACTGTGGGTCATAGTACCACAACGAACGATCTTGATATCTGAGCAGCCGACGGCGTCTGAAGGCGTAGCATACCAAATACCACCGATAATTGCGGCAGTAATAGAGCCAGCCAAAAGTACTCTCTTTACTATTTTATTCATTGTTTCCTCCTCAACCTTACTATTTCTCACCGGTTGTTACGGTCCATATTAGCACAAACTTTTGTATTTGTCAATAAAAATGTATAAATATATTGCTTATGGTTTCCGTAAGTCTGCTATAATAGAAAATATCTAGAGGTAACGCATGAAAATTCAAAGACAATTTCCTTGGAAAGAACTGATCAAATGGGGAAGCGCTGTTTTGGCGTGTCTTGGTGTTGCCTATTTGTTATATCTCAATAACCAATACGAAAAGAAGCCAGTCGACAACACACCAGGCCAAATTCAAGAAAAGCCCGCCACCGAATCAGCACCGGCACCAGCACCAAAAGAGGTCCAGGTCGCACTGCCTGGAGCTTCACCAATTCCAGCCAGGCAAGAGGACTACCAAGCCGACGGCAGTATCTGGCAAATCGTCAACCAAACGCGTGGCTTCAAACAACCAACCTATGTACCGAGCGATCTGCAAACTGCAGACGTACCGACCCTGCCTGGCCGGGGGCCAGAGGAGCGATCTCTACGAGCAGCGATTATGCCAGACCTAAAAGCATTGATGGCGGCCGCCGAAAGCGCTGGCTCACCAGTACGCCTGGGTAGTGGATATCGCAGCTATCAGACACAAGTTGGGCTGTTCAACCGATACGCCCGTCAAGTTGGTGAAGCACAGGCAGCACGCTTCAGCGCCCGACCTGGCTATAGCGAACACCAATCCGGCCTCGCCCTAGACTTTGGCTCACCAGACGGCAGGTGCTGGGTGGACGATTGTTTCAAAAACACCAAAGCAGGGAAATGGCTAGCCGCTCATGCCCACGAATACGGTTTTATCTTGCGTTATCCAGAGGGCAAACAGTCAATCGTCGGTTATCAATACGAAGCCTGGCATTTCCGTTACGTCGGCCGTGAGCTCGCCGGCGCGCTGCACCAGTCCGGCTTAACCCTAGAAGAAGCATTACCATACCTAGAAAAAGCACAAAATGAACTGAAGCAAAAGGAGACATCGTCATGAAACTATCAGCTGGGCGGGCAGGGCTGGCATTCGTATTATCCGCATGGATAACGTTTAGCGGGCTGCTGATATGGGGTGGCTTACAGGCCAGTCAACAGAGTCAAGAAGTTAATCAATTAGCAGCGGCCTCAGTCTGGAAACCAGACGCCGTCGTGGAGTTCACTCATAATAATACAACCGAGAAGTTGACTATACCAAGCTGGCGACGACTTGATGATGGCAACATCTGGGCGCACGTTGGAAACAACACGGCCTTGATCCAAACTATCAGCCAGAGCTGGCAAATCTTGAAGAGGTAAAAGTTGGTAAATGGGTCGAAGACAAACGCTTGCGCCCACAAGCACTAAACAATCTCAAGCCATTTGCAAAAGCCGCAGAAGCAGCCGGACATCCCATATTGGTCACCAGCGCCTATCGCTCCTACGCCGACCAAGAAAAGACTCGCAAAGAGCTGGCTCGCACCAACGGGCAATTGTACGCCGATGAATTTGTAGCAGAACCAGGCAAGAGCGAACACCAGCTGGGACTAGCAGTGGACTTCTCATCATACACCGAACCATGCATGGAGAAGTTTACCGCGTGCCGCCTTGACAAGGCTTCCGCAGAGTGGTTGGCAGCCCATGCTCACGAATACGGCTTCATTTTGCGCTATCCAGAAGGCAAGCAAGCCATCACTGGTGTCGCACCAGAATCATGGCATTTTCGTTATGTCGGCAAGGACCTAGCAGGCTTTATGCACCGCAACAAGCTCACGCTAGAAGAAGTGATGTCGCAACTGAAGAAAGCTCGTGAGACCTCATGAATTCGTCATATTGGCAGCGACAGGAGCCAGGCAAGCCTTTGTTTCCTGATGTCGAGTGGAATCGTCCCGAGCGGCTCGACCAGTCTGGGCGCCTGGCCATCATTGGCGGCAACAAACTAGGCTTTTCGTCTGTCGCTGAGGCCTACGCAACCGCTCAAACAACCGGAGTCGGTCAAGTCCGCGTATTATTGCCTGATATTCTCAAAAGAAGTGTGCCGTCCAGTATGACTGATGTTTTGTTCGCGCCAACCAATCCCTCCGGCAGTCTGGCACAAACATCACTCACAGAAGCCATGTCACTCTGTGACTGGTCCGACGTCCTCTTATTGATCGGCGACGCTGGCAGAAACAGTCAAACCGCAATCGTCCATGAAGAACTAGTCAAGCGCTCACAACAGCCAGTCGTCATCACCCGCGACGCCATCGATCTACTACAAAACAGTTTTGCGGAGATTTTGGACAATCAACAGGTGGTATTTGTGGCTTCTTTTGCTCAAGTTCAGAAAATATTTCGTTCGGTGTACTATCCAAAAATGCTGACGTTCAGCATCCAACTAGCACAGTTTGTCGACATGCTTCATAAATTCACCATCACTTATCCAGTTACCATCTGCACCTTCCACGCCGAGCACGTGGTCATCGCCCACGGTGGCACCGTCGTCACCCAAGCCTGGCATGAGCCGATGGCCATTTGGCGCGGAGTCGTTGGCGCAACCATCGCCAGCTACTTGGTATGGTCACCCAGCTCACCACTGGCCGCCGCCAGCACCGCCGTCTGCGCGGGGTAATTGTTTACACTAACCATTGACATTTTATAATTTTAGTGATATAATGCAAGATAGCTTTCGCTCGAAGCTTCGTCAAAGGGCGGAGGTTGCCCTTTAGCTTTG
Source organism: uncultured Candidatus Saccharibacteria bacterium (assembly GCA_963532835.1). Taxonomy (GTDB): domain Bacteria; phylum Patescibacteriota; class Saccharimonadia; order Saccharimonadales; family Saccharimonadaceae; genus Nanosynbacter. The sequence goes on along the minus strand of CAUSLL010000008.1, from coordinate 22,320 downwards.
AGCGATACACCTTGAGAGGAGGTGTATCATGGTGCCTAAGGTTTTACGGGCGCTGGCCATTATAGTTATGGCGAGCGCCCTGGCAGCCCTCCTATCAAAGGGAGATTTCGCCATGGCTGTCGCAGACATAGCGACAGCGTTAGCCTTATTGAACTCCGCTCGTATTCACGAGCTGGAGGACAAACTCAGGGAGGGCTAGCGCCCACCGAGAAAATAGCTCGCCTTGAGACTTCAAAGTCTCGGCTGGAGCCTCTCGGTGGGCTATTTTCTTTGTCCATATATAAACATCGCCCAGTTAGTGGGCGATGGTTGCTTGGAGCGACCTCTGGTACCGCGGGCCGGACTTGAACCGGCACGAGCTATTGCTCACCAGATTTTGAGTCTAGCGCGTCTACCAATTCCGCCACCGCGGCACGAGAGAGCGCTCCAAAACTACTGGTTATTATATCACGGTATCCTCGCCCTCGACAAGGGGGTATTTTTGTTTTTTTGGTGATTTTCCTGTATCATTAAACATAAGTATGAACCCCGGAAGTCCACGACCATTCCAACCACCAGCACGTGACCAATCATCAACGCGTAATGCTGCTGCTGATGTTATCCGCGGGCAAATTAACTCGATTTACACTGGTAATTCGTCTGAAGCTACACCACACACCACGCCTGCGCCAGCCAACACAACCCCACAAGAGCCAGCGCTGCAACCACAACCGCAACCTCAGCCACAAGCCACTACGTCAGTAGTCAAACCAATTTCACAGACCGAACCACAGGGCCACCGCCTCAATACTACACCACCTACCGACACGACCGCCGCAACCACCAGCCAGGCCACTCAACTAGCCAACAGCACACCACAAGCCACGCCCGATCAGTGGCAGCAATATCACAGTGCCTGGCAAAAATATTATCAGATGTACTACGAACGGTATTATGCCAATCACCTGAACGCCCAACAGTCTCCAGCTCAGCAGCCGCAAACCAGCACTCCAGAGACAGCAGACACCCTGTCGCCACAACAGCAAGCCATCCGCGATCTGCGCTCTAAAATCCGCAATACCGTCAACGACTCCGCCAAAAAAGTGCGCAATTCTCGACATTTCATCCCAGCCCTAGCTGGAACCATGGTCATGTTGGCATTTGTCTTCCTGCAATACAACCGGGTCATTTTGGGTACTGTCGCAGCCTATACCAGCCCTGGCAATATTGAGCCGCAAAACATCATCGTCGACCCAAGTATTGACACCAAAGTCAGCGCTGAACCAAAGATTATTATTCCGAAGATTAATGTTGATGCACCCGTGGTGTACGGTGCCGCACCAGATGTACAATCACAGCGCAAAGCCATGGAAAAAGGCGTAGCGCACTTTGCCGTTTCTGGAGCAAGCGCGCTACCAGGACAGGCGGGAAATGTTGTATTGGCTGGGCACTCCAGCAATGACGCCTTTGCCGCCGGAGGATATAAATTCATCTTCGCCCAAAACGAAAAACTTCAAAAAGACGATGTCATATATCTTAACTACGAAGGCAAACGATACACCTATAAAATCACTGGTTCAGAAGTCGTCAAACCGAACGAGGTCACCAAAATCCAAACTGGCACCCAAAAACCAATGCTCACGCTGGTCAGCTGTGTTCCTGTTGGCACTGCCGACAAGCGTCTGTTGGTCTATGCTGATCAAATCAGCCCAGACCCCAACACCGCTTCTGCTGCTGCTGAAAACAACGCAACAGGGCAAATACCAGGCAATCCATCGCCAACTGTCTTGGAGCGTATCTTTGGCGCTCGATAACCGGAAAATCACCTCCTTGAGTTTATGATTCTGTTGTCATCTTCAAACGACTGAGGATCAATTTATCGCCATCGCCGACAAATGAGTAAAGATACTTACCATCAGGGGACAGCGCTGCGTCGTAACCAGCAGCCACGGGAGTCAGTGTGTGCGCATTGGTGCCATCAAACTCTTGGATAATCAATTTACCACTAGCATCGCGTCGCCAGACATAGAACTCATCCAACCATTTGAGCTCACTTGGTGCATCAAGCGCGATGACTGGCGAAATAGTCTCTCGCTCAATATCATAATTGACAAAACCAGTCTCATCTTTGAGAATCACCATTCGACCATCGCTGTTTAGCGTCAGATCTTTGATGGTCCGTCCAAACGCCACCTTTTTCACGGAATTCAAAAACTTCTTCACCGCTTCTGAGTCCTCGGTTGGCGGACGCAAATCACCGCGATAGATCTGTGCTGTATCATTGACCGTCACAACCACCGTGTCCTTATTGAAATACTTTGAAGCCTTGATTTTGACTGTATCATCAGTCTGCGCTGACGCAGCCCGATACATGATGCGCGACTGTTCCCAGCCTTTTTTCCACACACCAGCCACTTTGACATTTGCTTCAGTACCGACATAAGCGATCGTCTCACTGCCATACAACACAAACGACTGAACACCAGATAACACTGGACGCGACAGGGAAGCACCGCCCACATTCATCTGGCGCACATGGCCGCCATTCTGCAGCACATATAACTCGTTGCCATTAGTGCCGATGAAATGCGCGTCCAAAATATCCACGCTAGCGATATTCGTCACATCAATCATTTCTTTTGGATTATCCCGGTCAAAGCGCAGCCACTGAATCTTGCTGTCAGAGCCCTCAGGCGTGTAGATGTGCTTGAGCAGCACGTAGCGGCCCGCAAAGTCCCACTCGGCGATGGCAAATTGATGCTTGGTCGTTGCCACATCATACTGCGCCAAATGTTGCGTGCTAATGTCAGTTTCCGTAAACTTAGGATTATTGTACGACCGGACGTCACCCCAAAACAGTTTTGGCGTTCCGTTCACCACGCCAGTACCAGCCATGAACCGCCCGCCAGGTGCAAACTTAGCTGATTCTAGCACTGGATATTCTTTCAAATTGGTGGCTTCTTTCTTTTCAGGGATCATCCGAGCATACACCAAATGCGTCACTGTACCAGCCTTGATATCCAACGTCTTTTGCCACGGCTCGTAGCCGTTCAGTTTCATGGTGAATTGGTGCTGCCCAGGCACGATGAGGCCCTTGGTTTGAGTCAGATTAAATGCGTTGCCATCGATTGATACCTGCGCGCCACGCGGGAATGAATCGTATTGCACTAAGCTGTTTTGCTCGATTTTCAGATCTTTTGAATTAAATTGATAGCCAAAGTTGTGCCACAAAAGAACGATGATTAGACCAATCACCATCAGCGTCATGGTAGTGTACACCAAAGTACGACGCACAATTTCTTTTGCGGAGGTATTGTTGTGGTACATAAAACGAATTATACCACATTTTCGCCCTTGCAAAAACCGCTGGCACTTTGTACTATAATATATAGAAGTTCGCGAGGGAACATCGTAACAAGGGGAAGAAATGAAACAAGAATTTATCAATGTCAATGGTAAGGCATACGACCCAGTCACAGGGCTGCCATTACCAATCTCAGTCGCAACATCACCAACAGTAGCGCCGACTCAACCCAAGCGCGTCGTTAAGGCATCAGCCGCACGCGGTACAACCACCGCGACTATTCACCGTGTTCCAGTGCAGAAATCAGCCACCCTCAGCCGACGACACATCAAACGACCCCCTCAGAAACCCCTTGCTACTCGTCCAGTTAGAACCCCCAGCGTAACCGTACAGCAACACGTTGCTGTGAAAAAGTTTTCCCCTCAGGTAGCTCAAAAACCAGCAGTAGAAGCACCAAAAAAACCTGTTCAGATAGATCGTCCGGCAGAAGTGCACCCAGTCGTACAACGCGCCAAACAGCGACAAATCGCCAAAGCGCCTGTCGCGCCAATCCAAAAGACCGAGCCAAAGCCAGCATCAATTCTCAAAAATGAGGCCATCAGCGAAGCCTTGGCTAAAGCTCAAGAGCCAAAACCAGAGAAGCATCACCGCGCCAAGCGCAAGCAAAGCAAATTAAAGCGCTGGACCAGCCTGGCTTCTGCGGGACTGGCCATCGTGCTACTCGGCGGATATTTCACCTATCTCAGTATGCCAAATATTTCCATTCGCGTCGCAGCCTTGCAGTCTGGCATCAACGCCACTTATCCTGGCTACAAACCAAATGGTTACGCGCTCAACGGCCCAATTTCCTTCAAGCAGGGAGAGGTCAGCATGAAATTCGCATACGCTGACGGCACTGCCAACTACACAATTTCTCAAAGCAAGAGCAATTGGGACTCAGCTGCTGTCAAAGAATACATTTCAGGAAAATCAGGTGCGCCAGCTACGACTATCGTCGATGGCCTGACTATTTTTGCAGCAGGAGAAAATGTCGCTTGGGTCAATGGTGGCATCTTGTACCAAATCAACAGCCACGCTCCACTCTCTAGCGAACAGATTCGCAAAATAGCTACCAGTATGTAGTATAATGTCATCATGACTATTCGTACTCGTTTTGCGCCATCACCAACCGGCTATATTCATGTTGGAAATGTTCGAGCGGCTTTGTTCCCGTGGCTACTGACGCGCCAGCAGGGAGGCTCATTTATCTTACGCATCGAGGACACTGACCGGTCGCGGTTTGTGCCTGGCGCTGAAGATTTGATATTGGACACCTTGGAATGGCTCGGCATCGACTGGGACGAGGGGCCACGCAAAGGTGGATCACATGGACCATACCACCAGTCAGAACGGCTGGAGATCTACCACACCTGGGCGAAAAAACTGGTAGAGAAGGGACTGGCCTATGCCGATCCGTACACACCTGAAGAGGTGCAAGGCTTTCGAGAAGAAGCACGCGCATTGAAAAAAGCTTTCTTATACCGTGACTATCGGCCAGAAAATCCCCCAAAGTGGGACGGCACTCAGCCACTCCGGTTCAAAGTGACCTCTCTCAAACGATACACATGGAATGACCCTGTCATGGGCGAGTTGTCAGCCGGTCCTGAGGCTCTAGACGACTTTATTCTCATCAAAGCCGATGGCTATCCAACCTATAATTTTGCGCATATCGTCGACGACTTTGAGATGGGCATCACGCACGTCATCCGCGGACTGGAATACATCTCCAGCACGCCAAAATACTTAAACCTCTACGAAGCTTTGGAAATTACGCCGCCAACCTTGGTTTGCTTGCCACACATCATGGCTCCAGATGGCAGGAAAAAGCTCGGCAAACGAGATGGCGCCAAAAGTGTAACTGATTATCGAACTGATGGAATTCTACCAGAAGCCATGCTGAACTTCTTGGCGTCCATGGGTTGGAATGATGGCACTGAGCAGGAGATTTTCAGCAAGCAAGAGTTGATCGATACATTCAGCCTCGACCGAGTTCAGCGTTCGGGCGCGCGTTTTGACGAAAAGCGTTTGCTATGGATGAACGGGCAATGGATTCGCCGGATCAGCTTGGACGAGCTCTACCAACGAGTAGAAGACTATTGGCCACAATCAGCCGCCCAGTTTGATACGTCATACAAACACCAAGTCTTAGCTCTGGTGCAAGATCGACTCAAAACACTGGCTGAGCTGCCCATGATGAGTCGCTTTTTCTTTGAAGAACCAGAGGTCAACATGGAACTAATTACTAGCAACAAGCAACTAAAGAAACTGTCTGATGGTGAAATTCGCGAGCTCCTCAAAATCGCACATGACAAGCTGGCAGAACTGACTAACTGGACTCCTGAAGCCATCCAAGGAACCCTCAATCAGCTGCTAGAAATCACCGGTCAAAAACCTGGCGTCTTGTTCAGCCTCATTCGCATCGTCACGACTTGGGCGCCGTTCAGCCCACAACTCAACGATACCTTAGCACTATTTGGTAAAGACAAAACGCTCAGTCGCATTGCTAGTCAATTGTAACAACAACTAGTCAGGGCTGATTATGATTTTTGGTCAGAGACCTCCACTTTTTCCTTGATTTCCTTTAAGAGTCCTAACCGATCACGAGGAGCGTAACCACCCTTGACACCTAACGTTTTAACATCCTTAGTACTAAATCGAGCCTCTTCCGCAAGCGCAGTCTTCAGGCAGTCAGTCTTTACTGGACATTTTTCACACAGCTTAGTAGTAAACGAACCAACTGCTCTCTTAGCACATAATTTGCGCATATCCCAATCTGGATTTACTGCATCATGATTACCAACGACCTCATTGATAGCAGCCTGGAGCTTGGGCACAAACCTCTCTGAATTAACAGGCTCCATCACAGTTGGTTGATATCCTTCAGATGCACCACTGAGCCGATAAAATGTAACAGTCGTATTAGTATTCTGAACGACCGTTTCTTTCAACTCGCCAAACGGCCCGTCCTCCTCGGCTTTGATTGCCCCTAATGCCTGTCGAACTGTTTCATTAAATAAGTCGTGTGATACGAGACTTAATACCGTGAGCTTTACACCACTGCTGAGATAGCTGCGATACCGTCATTGATTGCCCATCTGCCAAGCAGTCAATGATGAAATCTTGCACCGCTCTCAAGTCTTCTGGAGACGCTGTTGTTTCCATCGAGGTTTTTCCTAATTCATTCATAATGATAACTATATAATATAGATCATATTTTACAAAACATAGCCACAATCACTAGTGCTATACCATATAAACCGCTTACTGTATATACATCAAACAACCCATTGCAAAAATCGTAAAGAACGTGCTATAATTTGTAAAAGCAGCACAAATATTTGACTTGAGTTACATATTGTTGTATAATCAAGCACATAGAAATGATAAAAATATATGCAGGGTGTGGCAGAGAGGATACTTGGAATATACCATGAGCAAACCAGAAATAGCTGACGCGGCAGAGAGTTTGAATACAGCGGTTGCGGATATTCTTGGTAGCATTTCTCAGGAGCGTGAGCGTGAAATCATTTCACGTCGCTTTGGACTGGAAGATCGAAAAGAAACCCTGGAGCAAATCGGTGAAATGCTGGGCATCACTCGTGAACGTGTTCGTCAATTGGAAAAAGCCATCCTCACTAAACTGCGTGCGTCGGTAGCAGACGACAAATTGCCATCTGTCAATTCCGCTGAGAAGCTTGTTGTGTCGCACCTGTCAGAGATGGGTCGTGGCGCTCGCATGCAGAACTTGACATCCCACATTTTGGGTCGTGATGCAACACTGCTGGAACGTTCAGCCGTCGCTTTCTTGGCAGAATTAGCACCAGGCTTGACAGTCATCAATGAAAATGACGATTTCTATCAGTCTGCCGTTATCTCATCAGTCGGCGACGAAAAGTCAGTGAAAAAGCAAGTTGAGGAAATTGTTAAATTCATCAAAAAACATGGCCAACCAATCACCGCTGAAGCAATTCACGAATCCATGGACTACGAACACCCACAGAACATCGCGGCTCTAGCCTCCATCAGCAAAAAGCTGGCTGAGCTGAAAGGGAACTGGGGACTCATCAAGTGGCCAACCGTCAATCCGAAAAATATTCGCGACAAAATTTTTGTTATCCTGGACGACAACGGCAAACCAATGCACTTTTCAGAGATCGCTAAAGCCATCAAAGACAGCGATTTCAAACGTAAAAACGTTACCACACAAGCGATTCACAACGAACTCATTAAAGACAGCCGCTTCGTCCTGATCGGTCGCGGTATCTATGCGCTGGACTCATGGGGCTACAGCCGCGGCACCGTTGCTGATATCATCACCGACATCCTCAAAGAAGCTGACGAGCCACTGCATCGTGACGAAATCATCAAACGAGTTTTGGACAAGCGCCAAGTCAAAGAAACGACTATTTTGTTGAACCTGCAGTCAAAGTCACAGTTCAAGCGTGTCGCCAAAGCCACTTACGTGTTTGAACAGCAACAAGCCTGATTGTATTGTTACATCAAATATGGGATAATTTAATAGCATGGAAATATTTTCCTGGACTATAACGTTATTGATGCAGTGGTATGTTTGGTTGCCGCTGGTTATTTTGTTATCTTTTTTGACGTGGCGCAATTATCAACAGCTCAATGAATTCATCTCAAGCGACAACGTTTTGCTTATTTTGGAGATTCCAAAAACCAATGATAAGAAAGAGCTTGCTGCTGAGCAGTTATTTGCCAGCTTGCACGGTATCCTGCGTGATAAACGCGAGCTTAAACTGAGCAGGGGAGCGCAGGAACATTTGAGTTTTGAGGTGGCTTCGGTCAATGGACAAATCCGGTTCTATGTCTGGACACCGCGGTCTCTGCAGAGCTTCGTCGAGGGACAAATCTACGCCCAATACCCAACCGTCCAAATTCACCAGGCTAGTGAAGATTATACTGAGCACGAACGTGATCATTCAGTAACATACACTACTGAGATGACTTTGACGGCGTCTGAATTTTTACCGATCAAAACCTTCCAGACCTTTGAAGTTGACCCGCTGGCTGGCATCACAGGAACATTAGCAAAGCTAGAGTCAACAGGTGAGGAGCTGTGGATCCAGGTGCTAGCTAAACCAGTTGAGGACTCATGGCAAATCGAAGCTGACCACTGGATATCGCGCCTACGCGAAGGTTCTGCCAGCATCTTACCAAGCGTTGGCGGTAGCATGCGCTGGCTCGGCGGCTTGTTTGCTGCTTTGTGGCGACCACCAGAGGAGGGATTATCTGGCGGTAAGGGTCCAGAAATTTCTGAACGCAACAAAACCCGCATCGCTGAAGCTGAAAAGAAAGCCACCAAACTGGGCTATGAAGTAAAAATCCGCTTAGCATATCTGGGAGAGAACCAAACCAACGCCAAGCTGCGCATGCAAGCCCTGGTGGGAACCTTCAAACAGTTTAATTCTACAAACCTAAACGGCTTTAAGCCCATCAAAGCCGCCTACGGCAAAGAATTTTTAGAAAAATATCGTCGTCGTGCATTTTTTGGCGATGGCTTCATCCTCAATATCGAAGAACTGGCCTCTGTCTTCCACTTGCCACACACCAATGTTGAGACACCAAACATCGTCTGGGCCAGCGCTAAAACCGCCGAACCGCCATCCAAGCTGCCTGTTCTGACCGGCAGCGACACTAATGACGACCAAATTTCCGCCTTTGGTGTGACCAATTTCCGCGGCATCAACCACCAATTCGGCATGCTGCGCTACGACCGCTCGCGCCACGTTTACATCATCGGTCAGACCGGAGCAGGTAAGTCTGGGTTGCTTGAATTATTCGCGCTCAGTGATATCTTTCACAACCAAGGCTACGCCATCATCGACCCGCACGGCGACTTCGCCATCAACAACATGAAATTCATCCCCGGCTCACGGCTGAACGACGTCGTCTATTTCAACCCGGCTGACACCGCCTATCCACTCGGCTTCAACCCGCTGGAAGTCACCAACCCGAACCAAAAAACGAACATTTCATCAGAGGTCATCGGCGTTTTGAAGCGCATGTTCGGCGAGAGTTGGGGGCCGCGACTAGAGTACATTTTGCGTTACACCATCCTAGCGCTGCTCGACCGGCCAGAGACGACCATGCTCGACATCACCCGCATGCTGACTGATAAAACCTTCCGCAAAGAAACGCTGGGCTATTGCCGCGACACCGTGGTCTTGCAGTTCTGGAATGTTGAATTCGCCAGCTGGAACGACAAGTTCGTCGCCGAGGCCGTCGCGCCAGTCCTCAACAAGGTCGGCGCCTTTACCGCCAACCCCATCATCCGCAACATCATCGGTCAGCCTAAATCCACCTTCAACATCCGCCAAATCATGGACGAGGGCAAGATTCTCATCGTCAATTTGTCCAAAGGGCTCATCGGCGAGGACAACGCCGCCATCCTCGGCTCATTCCTGGTCACCAAGATTCAGTTGGCTGCCATGTCGCGCTCTGACATCCCAGACATCCGCGACCGCCGTCCATTTTACCTCTACGTTGACGAGTTCCAGAACTTTGCCACTGACTCATTTGCCACCATCCTGTCCGAAGCCCGCAAGTACGGTCTCAATCTGACCGTCGCCAACCAATACATTTCACAGATGAACGAAACCGTGCGCGATGCAGTCTTTGGTAATGTCGGCACCATGATCTCATTCCGCGTCTCCGCTGATGACGCACCAATTCTCGCCAAACAATTTGAGCCGAATTTCGAAGCAGTCGACCTCTTGCAGATGCACAATCGTAACTTTGTCATCAACATGGTCATCGGGGGAGAGAAGACCCCAGCCTTTTCCGCACGCACCCTGGAACTCCCGCCAAGCCAGGCTGATAATACCTTGCACATCATTGAACATTCACGACGCATGTACTCACGGAGCAGGGAGGATGTCGAAAAAGAAATCAATGCCGCCATCATGCCGCAACCCCAGCCACAGAAGCAGCCACCTCGACCTGCCGCTCAGCCAATCACCAGACAGCCAGCTCAGCAGCCTGTTGCTACTGCTAACACTCGTCCAGCCCAACCACAACCAGCTCCAAACAATCATGAAGTCGTTCTCCAAATCCGCGGCAATAATACAAACACTAACACTACATCCGACTCAGCTACCGCACCAAAAAAGCGGCGGCGAAGGCGGAAGAAGAGTACTGCCTAAGGAACTAGCCGCTTATCGTCAAGGGTTGAGCGCACGCACAGCCGCCGCCACCACATCAGCAAGCTCATCGTATACTGGAAACTCAGGGTCATAACAGCGCACCTGCGTGATGACATCAAATCGTCGCGAATACTCTGGATGTACACCAATCACCACACGCGATCCGCTCTCAAGCTCCTTACCTAGCTCAAACAGCGCGATAGGGCAGAGGGACTCCTTTGGAAACCAAAACAACACCACTCGTGCCCGCCTGAGATATTCATACTCCCACTCTATCTGATGCGTTGCTCCTTTGCCTTGAAGGGCTAGTGCTCTCTTACGACGTGGATTGGCCACTGCTATATCTTGATTACTCAATAGGGCTAGCGCCTCCGCCTGCCAGTCTGGACAATTGGTAATACCTCCCGCCAAAAACAAATCTACCGACGGTACTATCTCGTGCAAACCCCTGTTGTCAGGTGAAATAACTCTCATATCCCTATAATAATATCATCCAGCAAAAACAGCAACCGTATCTAAGGCGGCAGAGAAGTGATCCCTGCCCAGCTGACACGGCACCAACCTCGCCTTCCGTCAAACCTCACATGCGTTGGTCGCTGAAGGATTATAGAACAAAAAGGGAACTTAAAATATTAGCATATACCATACGCCAGCACATAGCCATAACATCCTGAATATTGCTATGGTTCGATAAACAAGGAGCCTCAAGGCTCAAGATCCAGAAGCTAGAAATTCACGATATAGACAAAATGATCAACAGACATATGGCAAAGGGCAAGCTAAGTAATTTTTAACCGACCAAACGCCACAGGCAACTAAAATCCAATTGTAACATATCAAAATCAATGAGTGTGTATTCATAAAAGAGAAATATTCTTAATGTCGCACAATGTATGTTTTACGAACTGTATAGGAGATAACCATGTATGATAATGAGTGCAACGCATATAGCCATATAAGGATATATCCGGGGCTAACTAAGTAGGGGTTTTGGAGTCTATTAGCTTCTATTGTCCGAACATTGTAACTTTTATTCTTATCATTATTCATTACACTCTGTGCCTTGAAATATAAGTATATACCCACACGCTTGTATAGCTCCTGAAAGACCCATGCAGCAAAACTACAAGCGCCCAACGTAGTATTTACTACATTATGCCGTGATAAGTTTTCCACATTGCAACATTTTAAATGATTGACCTACATTTGACTTTTTTCTTTTTTATTCCCCCGCTCTGTTTTTTGTGGATTCCCTACATTTGACCTTTTGATTTTTGCATATTGTAATATATATTTTTTGCTATTCTCATTTTAGAACAAAAAGAGAACAAAACGTCAGGTTGGGTGATGCCCCACTTCACTAACCTATATCCCCTATTTATAAAAAACTCGTTGGTCTACCCGCACGTCGAGATATTCTGGTCGCAGTCGCCTCTCGTCGATGAAGCGCATAGCTTTAATAGCTTGCTCAACTTGTGCCACTGCTGCCCTGTCGACGGTCATCTTGACTGCATAGCCCTTGCCCTCAATCAAGAATAGCACTTGACGAACGGTATCTTGCGGCAAGACAATCTCTGAAACGGATATATTGTTCTTGGTAAATTGCGAAACAGCCTGCCCCAAAAAGCTCAAAAAACGTTGATTGACCACCTCTTGCCCACCAGAAAGCGGTGCACCACTTTGGTCTTTAACAGTCAGCTTTGGTGGTGCAAAATAATTACGTTCAAACGTTACGCCCGATTCATCAACAAAATATGTCTTTTCACCAGAAGACCACTGCGCAAGCGGCTGGCGAAACGTGAGTTTAGCGGTCGCCATACCAGCGCCAAATGTCTCTATGCGCACGGTTTTGACCTCTGGCGCGTGAGAAAGGAAATATTGATGCAATGCGTCCTGGTTAAGGAATGGCTTGAATCGCTCAGCAGGGCGTGAAGCATAATAATCAGTTAAGACCTTCTTATAGGTCGCAGCTTGCTGACCACTGGCTGTGTCAGGCGTTTGTATGGAGATTGATAGCGACAGCTGGAAAGACAATAAAATCAACATCACCAAAGCAGCTAATATCATACTTATCCGCTGCAAGAAAGCTTTTTGTAGATCCTGGCGTTTATGGTGGATGGTTCGCTCAGAGACTTCATCTTGCTGCCTTCGAAAGCTACTGATGGTACGGTTGAGCTGGAAGGCGGACGATTCTTTGATGATATCATCACGCATTCGACGCGGGCCATTGTTGGCCGGTGACCGCTTTTTTGTTTTTCTCCTGCCCAGCAGTGACATCTACTGTCGCCTCCCCTGTTTATCAGCAGCTTCCAGGATCATTTCAGCCATATCACCAGCAGCGTGTGGTTTAGCAAATTTGAGGAAATTATTACCCAAATCATGACGAATCTTCGGGGATCTGAGTAGTTTGATCAGCGTATCGCCTAGTAAATCAGGGTTCTTATCTAGTTGATCTTCGTTCACAATCACCGCAGCCAGGGCGTCTTGATAGACCTTAGCGTTTTTCAGCTGGTGGCCGGCTGTCAGCCTGCCATTTGGGATGATGACTGTTGGCATACCCAGCGCCGCCAACTCTAATAGCGTTGTTGCCCCAGCTCGCGCGACGACCACATCTGCAGCCGCTAACGCCTGTGCCATTTGTGGCCCATGCAGAAACGATTCCAAACGCCAACCATCACGACGGTCCAAAATTTTGCTCAGCTCGTTGTATTGATGTTGTCCAGATATCAAAAATACCGAGGCGGCCTCCAGAAGCCTATCACGATTCTTCGCCACAGCGTTGTTGATGCGCACAGCACCCAGCCCGCCACCGGTAACAACCACTAGCGGCCGTGACGGGTCAAACCCTAACTGTGCCTTGATGTCTCGCTTTTCCGCGTCAGTATACGGCCGGAACTTATCTGAAATTGGCACCCCAACATACTTTGCTATCTGAGGAGAATAGCGATAATACTCGAGCGGTGCGCCCGTACCAATGCGCTTAGCAAATGGCGACAGCAGCCTGTTAGTCAACCCTGGATGAGCGTCAGAGTCATGCAGCACCAATGGAATTCTCAGTAGTCGTGCGGCGTAACCAACTGGCAGACAAACATAGCCACCTTTGATAAAGATGACGTCAGGGCGCCACATCAGCAGCTTGCAAAAGCTCTGCACAAAACCAATGATAACCTTGCACAAGTCGTATAAGTTAGGAAATAGGATTGAGGGCGCTAAATGCTGCAATTTGCTCTCACCGTGATAGCGACGCAATTTACCGGCGGTGATGAATGAAACTGGGATATCATAGCCGGATTCTGCAACCACCTTCTTTGCTGTTGGTCCAAACTTACGGTCGCACCAAAATCGTAACTCGTGCTCTCCCCTATTCTTTAACTCCTTAAACACGGCGACCACGGGCGTAACGTGTCCGCCCGAACCGCCGCCGACCGCTAAGATCCGCATGGCTATCCTTCCCTTCTGTTAATGGCTTGTGCGATGTGTAGCAAGACAGCTGAAAAACTAATCCAAGGGCCGCAGCGATGAACAGCATGCTGGTTCCACCATAACTCAGTAGTGGCAATGGGATACCAGTCAATGGTGCCACCCCCGTCATAGCTGCCACATTCAATATCACGTGAGAAGCAACCCAGCCAAACACACCAGCTGCCACTAATCGAAGCCTCGGGTCAGGCAGTCGTGCAGCAATGTGCAAAATACCAAGCAGCAAGGCTGTAAATAGCCCCAAAATGATCAATAGTCCAACAAAACCAAATGTCTCACCCATGATGGCAAAGATCGAGTCGTTGATAGCCTCAGGCAGGTAGCCCGACACCTGCACGCTCTTCCCGATACCCAGTCCTAAGATACCACCCGAACCGATGGCGATGCGTGCCTGCTGCACGTGATAGGTGTTACTACTACTGTCCATGGACGACGTGTTCGAGTGATCACCCTGAAAGAACGTCATAACACGCTCCAAGCGGTGCGGCGCGATGAGGATGAGCATAACGCCCGCCGCCAACAGAACGCCCACTATTTTCCAGAGAATATCTGACCGTATACCTGAGACCACCAACATAGACAAGACGATGGCGACCAACGCCAATCCAGTTCCCAGGTCCTTTTGTAGCACTACCACGATGAACATGGCTATCACTGCTGCAATACCGAGCGGGATGAGCGTCTCCTCCACGTCGTTGATTTTGCCTTGTCGCATACGTTTACCCAAAAATCCAGCGATAAACACTAAGATACCAAATTTTAACAATTCAGCCGGCTGAAAACTTCCCAGCCCGCCGAGGTAAAACCAGCGGTACGCACCATTGGTTTCCTGCGCAAACGAAACGCCCAGCATACCCAACGCCACCAGCAAAAAACAGAAAAACAAGCCACCGACAAATAGCCAATTTGCGTATTTTTCAGTGAAAATTTTATATGGAATAATAGCACACGCAGCAAACGCTGCAAAGGAAATCACAACAGAGATAAGCTGCTTGTTAAAGAAAAACATATCGCTGTAGTTCGTGCCGTACGCAAAATTCATGACATTGGCTCGTTGCGGCCCCAAAGCATACATCACCACCAAACCCAATAGCAATAACAGGCTAACATATAACGCCACCTGATAGACCGGCCGATGCTTACGAATCGTCCCGGCTGGCACACTAGGCATAGTATTACGCAATATTCCCTCCTGCCAAGGCTACGAGAAAACCGATAAATGCCATCACGCAGCCAATTACCCAAAAACGCATGGTAATCTTGGTCTCTGGCCAACCACTAGCCTCCAAGTGATGGTGAATTGGTGCAGATTTGAAGATTTTTCGGCCAAACAATCGCTTGCTGGCAATTTGTAACGCGCTAGAGCCTGCTTCGACCACAAATAACAAACCGATGATCGGCAGAAGCAATAACGAGTTTGTTAGCATCGCCACCACGCCCAAGCTTGCTCCATAGGCAAAAGCACCTACATCGCCCATAAAGAACCTCGCTGGATAGATATTGAACCATAGGTAGCTGAGCAATGCGCCAACGACCGTAAAACAGAAACCAGCCAGCAAGAAGTTTCCCTGCAACAGCGCAATCACACCAAACATCACAAAACTGATAGCCAACAGCCCGCCCGCCAGACCATCCAGGCCATCTGAAATATTGACAGCATTACCCGTAGCGACGACCGCAAACGCGAACAGCGGTATGATTAGCCAGCCGACCGATAGATCACCATAAAACGGTACATGAAAGCTACTAACGCCCAATTTAGCAAAGAAGAACCATCCAAGCACCAAACCAATCAGCGTAATCAAGGCAAACTTAACCGGTGCCCGCATACCAGCGTCCTTTTTGTTACTACCGAAGATGTTCAAATAATCATCGATCAATCCCACAGCCGCACCACCAACAAAAGCTGCCAACGGCAACCATGTTTGCCGGCGGTCCAGGTTGAATAGCACGGTGATTAAGACGATGGAAACTACACCAATGATGCCGGCCATCGTAGGAATATGGCGACGCAATTTCTCCTCGTGAAGTTTATCAAACACCTGCAGCTTCTCGCCAGTCACCGCAGAAGTGCGTTGTCGTTTCCAGAACTGATATCTATAGGCAAAGAACGTATAAATTGGCGTCAAAAACATTGCCAGTAGGAACGCTGCTAGACTCAACACGAAGATATATGTCATTTCGTTTGTTACCGTTTGTATATAGCTTTTCATTTAGGATCTCCTCGGTGATAATTTCAAATACTCAATCATCCAGTTCGAAATATCAGTAAAAATTGGCGACGCATGCACACTACCTTCAAGTGCAACATGTTTATTTGGTGCCGATACCCTTATCATTATGACATATTCTGGCTTATCTGTGCCACCAAAACCAACATAGGTACCAGCCGTTTCTTTCATGCTATATGCACCATTCACCAACAACTCCACCGTACCCGTTTTACCACCGATCAGATAGCCCGGCTTGTCATCTTTGCCGACATAGAACGAATGACGCGCCGTATCTAGCATCGTGCGCATCTGAGCAGACGTCTCCGCGCTTACTGTGTGGCGTAGCGGCTGTGGTTTTGACCACTCGACAGCATCGCCCTTTTTCACCCCAGCGACGACCGTTGGACGGTAGTACACTCCTCCGTTGATGATTGAGCAAAACGCCGAGGTAACTTGAATTGGTGTCAAATTTATTCCCTGACCGAACGTCATGTTTGCGTACCGAACTTCATTTCCCTCTTGTTCAGTCGGACTAGTGATCAACCCTTGCGCTTCTGACAGCTCAATTCCTGTTTTCTCACCAAAACCATATTTATCATGGAAATATTGATAAATCGTTTGCCGTGCGGCGTTATTGATATACGAGCCGTCGCCTAATTTTCGCCCAACTGTCACTGTACCAACATTGTGAGAGTTGTTTAGCGCTTGCTGCATGGTGGTTGTACCAGTCAAACCGCGCACTGCATTACAAATTTTACGGTCACCAACTTGAGTACAATCAGTGTTTTGATAGGTTGTATTTGGCGTAATCACACCCTTATCAATTCCCATAGCCATGGTAAATGATTTCATGATTGACCCCGGTTCTTGCGGCGTCATGGTCGCGGCGTTGATGAACGCAGCAGCATTTTGAACCTTGTTATACTCGGCAGGATTGAACGTTGGATAATTCGCCATAGCCAACACTCGGCCATTGTTTGGATTCATCACCACCACACTACCTTCGGTACCGCCAGCTTTTTGCAGGCCGCGTTTGAGGGCTTCTTCGGCATAACTCTGAACATTGCGGTCAATTGACAACACCAAATCCTCACCCGCCTTCGCCTCAATATTCACGTCATTCTTACCTATCATCAGCGGCACATTTCGCACGTCAGTCACTGCTCGTAGCAGCCCATCACTACCTTTGAGTCGCTTGTCCAACGCGCCCTCTACGCCATACTGACCCTCGCCATTTGCATTGACAAAGCCCAGTACCTGTGCGCCCAGAGCTCCTTCTGGATAATTCCGAACCGAATTGAGTTGGTACAATACACCTGAAAAATCCTTCTTCTTCATCTGCTCAGCCTGGTCTAGCGTCAAACCCCGAGCCAAGACCTCATAGCGCGATTTTTTGTTAGCAAGTCGCCCCTCAGCATTCTCCATGAGCTTATCGCCAGCTGTCTGACGCAGCGCTTGGATGATCTCATGGCGCTGACCGTCAGAGACGGTTTGTGGATCAGCCACCACATTAAATATCATACGGTTCAGCACCACCGGAGCCGGCGTCTTGCCGTCCATCATGTAAATTTCGCCCCGCGTGGCCGGAATCACCAACGTGCGCTGCTGATTGCGCGCTGCTAGTTCAACGTATTTGCCGTGCTGCAGCACCTGCAATTGAAATAATCTCAACACAAAAACTGCCATTATCCCCAGCAGAATAATGGCGAGTAGACTCGTTCGTGATTGCGCAAGTCGCCCCTTCATAGTGCTTCTTAAATTATACCACTTTTCTCTAGTTAGCGTAATCAGTTTGTGACGGCTTGCTCATGGCTGATGCCACGTTGCTATTTTTCACTTTATCAAGAGCCGTCAATCGAGCATTTTGCACTTCAAGTTCAGATTTTTTAGCATGGAGTTCACTAATCTGTTTATCCAAGCCCTGAGACTCTCTGCTGTACGCTGACGTTTTAGTCGCCTGCGTCAAGTAAATCAAGCCAAGCACAGCAACCATCAGCGCAACCAGCACTGTATGGGCCACTGGGCCGAGTTTGACATTAGACCGAAAACGAGTTGCATTTTGATTGCGGCGCATCTGTTGCTGCCGTCGAGGTGTGAAAGTGGTGGATCGTGCGTACATTCTGTTTTCTATGTTATGTTGGTATATAATTTCTCTAAAATTGCGACATTCCAAGATAACCTGGCCCGTCTCGAAACCTAAGGACGGACCAGATCATCGACTGATACACTGTCCGGATAGTGCGTCAACTATTCTACGAACGACTGATTAGCCGCGGCGAACAGCAACGCTCTCGGAGTGGTCTGCGTCTTGGAACTGAACTTTGATGTGTACTGGCATAATTGCCTCCTTTTTGTGTTATGTTTTTACGGCCCAGCGAAGTTTAGCACTTCGACTGCGCGGATTGTGAACATCTGCAGTCCCTAGAATTACTTTTTTATCAGGAATCATCAGCTCGGCCTCATACCCCGCTTCTGATTGTTCCTTGAAAAAATGTTTAACCAATCGATCTTCCAGACTGTGAAAGCTAATGATGCCGACACGACCGCCTGGATTGAGTAGCTGAGGCAATAATGGCAATACATCTCTCACCTGCTGAAGTTCTTGGTTAACTTCAATTCTGAGGGCTTGAAAAGTGCGAGTCGCTGGATGTCTTTTTAGGCCACCGCGACCAACGGTTCGCTCAATCAGCTCAGCTAGCTCAGACGTTCGCGTCATCGGACGATGTGCTACAATTGCCTTCGCAATATGCATAGCGCGCGAACGAGTTTCCTCGCCGTACAGGGTTATCAGCCGAACCAACTCATCCGCTGAAGCGTGATTGATAATATCAGCTGCTGTCATCTCCGTCGTATCGTCCATTCTCATATCCAATGGACCATCAAAACGAAATGAAAAACCCCTCTCTGCTCTGTCAAGCTGTGGTGACGACACCCCCAAATCAGCCAAAATTACGTCAAATTTTCGCCCAAGCTTGACCAAATCACGTGCCGCTGACGCAAAATCTTGATGCATCAATTCGACACCTTTTTCTGTCAAATCGCCTAATGTTTGAATCGCGTTACTATCACGATCAACCAATACAGCGTTCAAATAGTTATTTGTCCTCTTGAGAATCTCCCGCGCATGACCGCCATACCCAGCAGTCAAATCAAGGTACGCTTCACCCCGACGAGGGGCGAGCGCACGCACGGTCTCCTCTAAGAGTACAGGAACATGAACCGGAGCGTCGTTCGACAAACCCGGCTGTGGTGGATGTTCTTTAATACTCATCATTACTCCATTATAACGGAATAATGCTCGAGATCACCTATCTGGATATTTAATTTGAGCTTTTGTGTTTGTTTTGTGTTTGTTTTTTATGTCTTTAAGAGAGGAAAAGCGTGTTTTCCAAAAGAGACTTATGTGTGAGGTGGAGTTTTTTTGGGAGGTGTTTTAAGGAAGGTGCATTGCCGTTTTTATTGTGGAGCAAATAGCCACGATTGCTCTTCTCAAATACCCAGGTAGTTGATCTCGAGAGGTTTCCTAATTGTTAATGTGCGTACAATTCATCAATCCGCGTCGACTGCATCGGCTGCCATCACTCGGAAATATGCTCCGGCGCGAACCGCCACAATTTCCCGATCAATGCCAGCATAGTCCAGCAAATGCTGCTCTACCGTCACCCGACCTTGTTTTTGGTCAAGCGTGGATGCTGTTTTACCCCGTCGGAATTTAACGTTCAGGTCGGCAATTCGCTCATCCAGGATACTGCCCTGCAAAGCGCTCTCGACTTCTTTATCCCAGACACGCCGTGGATATAGGTGGAGATATTTGCCAAACCCTCTGGTCAGAACCACACCAGACGCAAATTCCTCTCTGAGTTCAGCTGGCATCGTCAAACGACGCTTGTCGTCCAGCTTTCGCTCAAAGTAATCTACTTGCACTGAGGCTCCTTCCCTGACGGAATTAGATTGATTTTTTAATGTTAGTGGTTGTTTGTTATTGTTCAACGGCTCGTTGCCGTTACCACTGACTTCATAATACTACCCACAACTACCCACTTGCAAGTCTTTTTTAGTACTTTTTACCCATTTTATCCCCAAACGAAAACTTTTCCACAAAATTGTGGAAAAGTCTAGTGTACTGTGTGGCTAGCTAAACACTATGATCGCAATCGCTTCACAACCATACCATACCATTTACCACTTGCCCGCAGCGTGCGCTCCATGGTTTTTCTATCAACCTTTGCCAGGCCAAACTTAGGCCAATAACCCTTATCCCACTCAAAGTTATCGAGCAGACTCCAGTGCAGATAGCCGATAATCTTGACGTCTTCTTTGAGTGCCCTGTCCATAGCTCGAATCGTTTCCATCAGCCACCATTTACGGTGTTGATCTGTCGCATCAGCCAACCCATTCTCTGTGATAAAAATTGGTAATTGGTGCTTTTTGTACGTCTCAATCAGCAACTCATACAATTTGTCTGGCTGCATATCCCAGCCTAAGTCACTTTCTGGGTTTTTCTCAGAATTATGCACACGATACCCAAAAAACCGTTGCGCAAAGTAATAATTGATCGCCAAAAAATTACTGTGTTTGCGCACTCGCCGCACAATCCACTGATTGACCAAATGGTCAGCCACTTGAGCGCTCAACCGCGATACCCACGCATCATCTCCAGCATAAATGTACGATAGATTATGCGCCATCGACACCTTGTGGCGGCGATTTTTGCACGCCAGCTGATAGACCTTCTTGTGCGCCCGTATCAGATTTAGTAACACCTTAAATCCAAGCAACTTTTTGGTTTGATTTGGTGGCCATGCCCCCTGAAAATAGCTTTCTCCGACATACACCAGCGGCTCATTGATGCTAATGATCCACTCCAAATCACGGCCCAATTCATCCAGAATTTTTTTCACAAATCGCACAAAATAAGCCACATTGCTTCGCTTCTCAAAGCCGCCCTTCTCAGCAAACCAAACTGGCAAAGTAAAATGAAACAGTGTCACCACAGGGGTGATTTCCAACTCTTTCAGCCGCTTCAAATAAGTGCGGTAATGGTCAATAACCGACGCATCCCAAGCGCCCTCTTCCGGCTCCACACGAGCCCATTCAATCCCAAACCGAAATGAATTAAGCCCCATCTGTGCTAATAGCTGGAAATCTTCCTCGTAGCGTGAATAGTGCTCAACAGCAGTACCTGAAACGTAATTATCAGGATTCGTAGCCTCTTTTTCCACATGTGACCACATGGCAGTTCGTCCAAAGCTGTATGGCGCCTGCGTGGCTAGCTTTTTGGCATTTTCCAGTTCCCAGGCGGTCCACTGATTGTTCAAGCCTCCCTCTGTTTGGTGCGCCGAAATAGCCGCACCCCATAAAAATCGTTTTGGAAAGCTTGGATTCGATCGTTTTGTCTCCGTCATATCTATCATTATACCGTATATTCTGCTTACGCTACGGTATCCTCCCCAAAATGTTTCTGTAGTCGCATGCGAATTGAGCCCTCATGGCGACCAAGTTTCTGACTAAGTTGCTGGATGGTTGCTCCCTGCAGAAACTCCTGTTTGAGGATGTCATCGTCAGCTTTTTCCCATGGCATATAGGCTTTAGGATAGGTTTCGCGCATTTTGGCAATCTTTTGCTGCCAGCTGCCAGACTGAGATTTCCTGCCTGATTTTTTCGGCACTGACTGTTTTCGCTTCATTTCCTCCAGCATCGGACGATAGTGCTTGGCCGCTTCACTACTTGCCCGCTGCAACACCTCATCAATCGCCAGCGCATCCGGCGAAATTTCCAGCGCCTTGCGATTGATACCGTAAAGATACAAATTATCAAGATCCCGCACCCGGCTCAAGGCCACGTAGCCCATGCCCTCAACAAACGCCTTTCTCAGGTCAATCCGAGCCGCATCCAAGGTCATACCCTGGCTTTTATGCACCGTGATGGCCCACGCCAGCCGCAGCGGCACCTGCGAGATACTCGCCCGCTTGCGTTCGCCGTCACGCAGCTCCCAGACATCTGGCAGCATCGTCACCTGCCGGCCGTTACGAAACTCCACAATCGGATAATCGGTCAGCGGCTCAAAATCCACCACCGTGCCGATGCTACCATTGGCGTACAATTTCTGCGGCGAATTTTTCACCGCCATCACCAACGC
>CAUSLL010000007.1:0-35688 GCA_963532835.1 uncultured Candidatus Saccharibacteria bacterium | reverse complement strand
GAGCGCAGGACTCATAAGCCTGAGGTCGGTGGTTCGGGTCCACCCGGTGCTACCAATATTGCAAGCTAAACCTCCATGATTCATGGAGGTTTTTCTTTAGGCGACCTTATTTATCATCAAGCGCTCGGAGCTTTCTCAACACAAATTCGCTCATTTCTTGTGAAGTCCGCTGATACTTCCACGTTTCAAGTTGTTGTTTTTCGATACCTTCTAAAAACGCAGTTAGCTCGCGCTCTGCAATTGCTTGCTCTGTCATGATGTATTTGGTCCTTGTTTTTATTTAATAATGAAACCTAACTCTACATTAGCACATTTTTGATAAAAAAGCAATAGCAATATCACAAAATCCTCATGATTATTTTCCCTTTTTAAATCGCCTATGCTACACTGATATTAAAGGAATATTCATATAAACATGACGTACGCCATACTCTCATCACTTGCTATCGTCCTTCTGGCAGCTGGCATTCATGCTAGTCTGCAGTTAAGTGTTAGCATGTTGACGCTGATGAGCGGCCATGCGTTGGGCAAAAAGACCCGCCATATGCTACTGCTCCGACGGATGAATAGCTTCGTGCTCGGTGTTTTTTTGATGACGTTACTGTTGGCGACGTTTACGGTTCATATCTTAACCATCGTCATTAACCAAACCGTGATCATTGAACGCCTGGTTGCTTCCGTTACCACCGGTATCGCAGTTGGCTTGGGGCTGGCGACTTGGGCATTCTACTATCGCCGCAAGCAAAAAACCGGCATCGTCCTATGGCTACCTCGTGGCATGGCACGTTTTTTAGCAAAGCGCAGCAAAGCAACCAAAAGTAGCGCCGAGGCCTTTTCACTCGGCATGACGAGCGTCATCGCTGAACTCATATTCATCATTGGTCCACTGCTAGCAGCCAGTCTCGCCATCATCAGTCTGCCCTCTGGCCTATTCCAGTTATCAGCCATCCTACTCTATGTCGTCGGTTCACTCTTGCCACTACTGGGCGTTCTAATTCTTGTTGGTAGTGGCTACAATATCGCTCAAATTCAGCAGTGGCGTGAACAGTCCAAATCATTCCTGCAATTTACTGGCGGTAGTTGTCTGTTCATTTTAGCGTTTTACCTATTCATTGACCGCGTCATGGGGATAACAAGCATGGGGATTGGGTGGTGATGCAGATAACGATTGTCAAGAAAAATAATCACCGAGGCACCGAACCGTTTGACCCAGAAAAGCTGCACCGCTCAATTGTGAAAACCTGTTGTAGCGTTCGCGTGCCAGACGGACAAGCAGAAGACATCGCAGCACAAGTAACGTTTCAAGTGATTGACTGGTGCAAAGAAAAGCCAGAAATAACCGCAAACGACATACGGCGAACCGCAACAACTTTCCTTGAACCTCTGCACTCTGACGCCGCGTACATGTATAAAAATGACAAACTTATGATATAACCTAGGGGGCAACCATGGCACAAAAACCAACATTTGATTATGATATTATCGTCATCGGCAGTGGAGCAGCAGGAGCTCCAGCGGCCAGTATTTTAGCCCGTGCTGGCAAAAAAGTTGCCGTCGTCGAACGGGGAACCTTTGGTGGAGAATCTCCCAACTGGGGCGACATGCCACTGGGTGCCATGCTGTACGCAGCCGAAGTATTTTACAACGCCAAACGCGCTGCCAAATTTGGCCTACGAACCAACGCGCTCAACTACAATCACCCGTCTCTCCTGTCCTGGCGAGACACCGTCATCAAACGCACTGGCGCAGGCGGTAATCGCTATTATTATGAAAAACAAGGCATCAGCGTCTTCTCTGGCAACGCTCATTTTCTCAGCCCTAATGAAATCACTGTCAATCGTCGCCATTTGTCGGCCCGCAAATTCTTGATCGCCACGGGAGCAGCCTGGGAGAAGTCAACCATTCCTGGTAGCGACAAAATCCCTTACTTAACACCAGAAAATATTTTGTCATTGACCCGCCCACCGAAAACCCTGTTCGTTGTTGGCGGCAACGCCACTGCCATGGAAATTGCCTATTTGTACGCCTCATTTGGCACCAAAGTCTACGTTGCGGAAAAAGCCAATCGAATTTTGCCAGAGTTTGATATTGAAGTTGGACCAATCGTCGCCGACGACGCAAAAGTTAACCGTAATATGACCATTTTGACACGATCTCGCGTGGTTGCCCTACAAAAAGAGGGATTACAAAAGCGCGTTACCTACATTCAGGGCCGACAACAAAAATCAGTTCGCGTTGATGAAATCTTGGTGGCAGAACAACGCGTCCCACAGACTGACATGGGACTGGAAAATGCTGGCGTTGCTTACACTCACCAGGGCATCACCGTCAATGCTCGCATGCAAACCTCAGCAAGACACATCTTTGCTGCTGGTAATATTACTGATCCAACCATCCAAACCCACGCCGTCCTGACCCAAAGTCGAACTGCCGCTCATAATCTGACCCACCGCACCGCCATCGAGGCTGACCTGACACCAAATTTGCTGGTAGCATTTACCTTTCCAGAAGTTGCTCAAGTTGGACTGAACGAACAAGAGTGCATCAAACGCGACCTACGGTACAAAACAGCTGTCGCTCCGCTGACCCTGACGGCTCGCAGCAATATCACCGACTGCCGCAATGGCTTTGTTAAATTGATCGTTGACACCAAAGGCGTACTCATTGGCGCAGCCATCGTCGCCCCACACGCCAGCGACCTCATCAGTGAACTCAGCATCGCCGTCCGCCATCGCCTGACCGCCAAACAGCTCATCAGCACGCCAAGCTGCTTCACTTCCTGGTCAGAAGCGACGCGAATTGCCGCTGGTAAATTACTATAATTTATCCCCGAAGCTATGATATACTGAACTGAGCGGGGGCGTAGCTCAGGGGTTAGAGCAGTCGGCTCATAACCGATTGGTCGCTGGTTCGATCCCAGCCGCCCCCACCAAACATCATGATGATAAAAAAACTCGACAAACACGAACTAAGACGACTTGTCTATCACATCCGCCACGATTATTTGACGCTCAACAACGTCATCATCGCTGGAGCGGTTTTGATAGCACTCAGCTGGGCCTGGGGTTCGGTTGAGGCTATGCAGAGAAATTATCATTTACAGCAGCTGCTGGACAATAAAAAGCAGCAAGTCGAGTTAGAAACTTTAAAGGTATCTTTGGCTGAATACGAAGCCAAATATTACCAGACTGTTGAATATCAAGACTTGGCAGTTCGCCAGCGGTTGGGCCATGGATCACCAGGTGAAAAACAACTGATCGTGCCGTCAACTGATGTTGAAACTGAGAAAGCTGCCACAGTTTCCAAGCAGCAATTAACCGAAAGCAACCTCCAGCAATGGACTAATTTCCTGTTTGGAGCCAACCGCAAAAGACCATAGGGCTGACTATAGTTGCCAATCACCCTGGTCTATGCTACAATCGTCTATGTGCCGCGGGGTAGAGCAGCCTGGTAGCTCGTTTGGCTCATAACCAAAAGGTCGTAGGTTCAAATCCTACCCCCGCAACCAAGAAAAGATCCTCTCATCATTGAGGGGATTTTTTCTTGCCTTATTGCTTTGGTAGCCTACCCGGCCGCAGGTTATCGTCGCAAAAATGCTTATTGGCTGGCTCTTTAACTCTGTCTAAAAACCGCCGTCTTGTACTACTGCCTTGCTTGCCCGTCTTTGACAGCGCATCAACTAATCTCGTCGGGCCCATCACACAAAAGTCTTCCAATGGGCAAGCCCGGCAGGCTATCCTAGCAAGCTCCAGCGCTTTCTGCCGTTCAACGATGCTTCTTTCGGCAGCCTCAGCCGCACCTCTGATCTTATCAGCCATACCCATAGCATACCTCTTTGCCGCCCCCTCAGATTGGTTGGCGGCACCAGCCAGTCGTGCAGCCTCCGCTAATAGCTTATTTCTTCCAGTAAAATTACCAGAGTGCGCCTGTCTTAAGTGCTCGTCATAACGCTGCTCAGCCGCACGATCAGCCTCTTCCTGGTCTAGCCTTGCCTGCAGCTCGTCTAAATCAACATCAGGACTTACTTCAGGAAATACAACGTCCCCTTCATCAGTTATAGCAACATGAGATGTCATAATTTCGCTCATGATTTTATTATATCATAATACATCTAAAAAATCAAATAGCTCCCCTGTTGGAGAGCTATTGTATTGATTGCGAGTATTGCTAATTATTTCTTTTTAGAAATGGTCAAGAAACCGTTGCGTGGATTTTCTTTAACAACACGGTCCTCTGGAAGATCGCATGGTGTACCCTTGTCGTTCTTCTCTACCTTTGCAAAGAAGTAGATGGTCTGAGTCTTGCCACCGCGCAGAGTTACTTCAGTCTTGTGCAAGTAGTACGTAACGCCCTTTGAGTTAGTGTGCTTGTAAGCCATGTGGTAATACCTCCTATTAGTACTTTACCTTATAAGATTACTACCCCTGTTGGCCCCTGTCAAGCCTAAAAACGCTTTCGGCGGCGTAAAATAAAGCGAAGAATAGCCAAGACCACGAGTCGACCTATGATGATAAGACCGATTATTACCGTGACAATCAACGACCAACCAGCAAAATCTGGTGACCAGAGGGGCGAGGTAAAGGTGTGGTAATACGGCTCAACCGGTAACGGCTTAAACTCACTCATCACCGCTTGTCCGCCAGGAATTTTTTCTAATTCTTGGTTGATGCAATTTGTATAGCGCATATCCGGCCAACGCCAGCCGTTGGACCGTGCGATCGGCCCACAAACAGCCTCAGCCTTTTGAAATGCATCACCGTTGGCGGTACTGTTGCTGCTTTCTTGATAGGCTTTTTTATGCCGCTCATTGTCTCGTTCATACGTCTTAACCAATGCAACTCTGTCAGGATCGGCATTCATGTGAGCGCTTACAAACCTCTGTAGATCATACAATCGGCTCGCTAAACCAACCGAATCGTCCGTCTTGTCTGCAGCATACACTGCTTCACGACGCTCCACCATGCCAACATTATTAAGGCGCAGGAATGTTGCCGTGATAAAGGCAAACATAACAAACAAAATCAACAGCTGCCATGTTTTGACCTGCTCGAGTCGACGAATTTTGAATCGGACGTTGCGTTTATCTGTCATTCCATCCCTTCTTACTCTGGTTTTAGTATAGCACACATACCGAGAGACGGGCGAGAGTGCTATAATAAAGCCATGCGAATTTATTTTTCAGGAATCGGTGGTGTTGGCATAGGACCATTGGCTGAGATTGCTCACGACGCTGGGTATGACGTCTGTGGCTCAGACCAATCAGCCAGTCCACTGACCGCGGCTTTGATGGAACGCGGCATTCACGTTGCCCTTGATCAATCAGGGACTTTTTTACAGGAAGAGCATGACAAACAGCCGTTTGATTGGTTTGTCTATACCGCAGCTCTGCCGGCAGATCACCCTGAGTTAGTACTTGCTCACAAGCTCGGCATCAAAACCGGCAAACGCGATGAGTTGTTAGCACACATCATATCTGATAAAAACTTAAAACTCGTGGCTGTCGCTGGCACCCACGGCAAAACCACCACCACTAGTATGATCGTGTGGACCCTGCAACAGTTAGGGATTCCAGTCAGTTATTCGGTCGGCTCAACCTTGAGCTTTGGACCAAGTGGCAAGTTTGACCCAACTAGTCAATTTTTTATTTACGAGTGTGACGAATTTGACCGGAACTTCTTGAATTTCAAACCATGGCTGAGCCTCATCACTTCAGTTGACTATGACCACCCTGACACCTACCCAACGGAAGCTGATTATCTGGCAGCTTTCCGCACCTTTGGTAGGCAGTCTGAAAGTGTCGTTGCCTGGCAGGAAACTGCTGCGTTTTTTGATGATGACAATATACAAGTGCTAACTGAAGGTAACCCAGACATTCACTTGGCTGGTGAGCACAATCGGTGCAACGGGATGTTAACCCTGGAGGCAGTCAAGCGCATAACGGAAACTGATGAAGCAACCATCATCACCAGCATCAACCAATTCCCTGGCGCTGGTCGTAGATTTGAGAAATTGGCCGAGGGGCTGTATTCAGATTATGGTCATCACCCAGTGGAAATCAAAGCTACCCTGCAACTGGCGCAAGAACTATCGGACCACGTGGTACTAGTGTATCAACCGCATCAAAATGTTCGTCAGCACGAAATCATGACGCAATATACGGCAGATGTCTTTGATGCCGCTGAGACGATCTATTGGCTACCAACCTATTTGACCCGCGAAAATCCAGACTTACCAGTTTTAACACCACAAGAATTAACACGCCACATCGTTGCTTCGCGTCCTGATGTCGTAACGTTTGCCGAGCTGGATGATGCGCTGTGGAACCACATCACTGCTTCGCTCGACGCTGGAAAATTAGTCTTATGTATGGGCGCCGGAACCATTGATCATTGGGTGCGACAACGCGCCACCACGCTGGACACTTAGCGATTATCACCGCTGCCGTGTAGCTGATGACGCTGCTTGCGGCTCAACAGTTTCTCATTGTTCATCCGCGCTACGTCTTCCAGACTCGACCCCAATAAATGCGCCACTGCATTGACATACCACAAGATATCCCCCAACTCTTTGAGGATATCTACCTTGTCTGGCTCCTCAAGGTTTCCCTGATTGTCACGCAGCAATTTTTTGATTTTTTCGACTACCTCACCAGATTCACCAGCTAGCCCCAATACCTGACCCATTAATTGCGGGCTGATGTCACCGTATGCGTAGTTGTCTGACAGCGTGGTGATGGCCTGATCTGCATAGTCTTGTATATTCATCATCTCTCCTCCTATCATTTGCCTGCCGAAAACTCACTCACTGGCACTAATTCCCATTCGTCTAAAAACCTGTCAAACAATGACATATAGCTCGCTCGTGTATTATCCCAGATTTGTTCAGACGGTAGCGCCGCTATGTCGTCTCGTGTCAGCCACCGCACATCCATTGATTCGCCCGCAGCCAACTCGTGTTGTGGATCTTCCCGAACTACCAGTGCGTAGCAGGTGTCTGAATGGTAATGCTCAGGTGTAATGTTGTGGGTGTTCATAAGCAGCGGCTGTGGGTGAAGCGTTACTTCTGGCATGTCCGCTTGATGCATACGCAAAGTTGGTTGCAAAACCGACAATTGCCCAGCGTCATAGCCAGCTTCTTCGCGCAGTTCATGTAGCATCGCCGCCCATGGCGTTTCGTCCAATTCTATGTGTCCACCCGGCGGCAGTAATTTTCCTAGTTTTTTATGCACATGCAGCAACGCCCGCGGTTGATCGCCGTCGGTGCGAATGACATATCCGGTAACGGTGTGGTCGTGTTGGTTGGGTGCGGTGTGAATGTGTGGCATATTAGTTCCTTCTCCCGTCAGCTTTGGCATTAACAAACTTTGTAATTCTACCTTCGTCCAGCCAGCGCTGCTCATAGGATGTGAGGATCTTATAGTCATCAACCAGCTCAGACTCATGCAAATCAAATGTCAACTCCTGCAAAGACCACCCTTGGCTAACCAGCTGCTCCAAGCTCCAACAAAAGAAATCAGTGTTATCGTGTTTGATGAGCAGCACGCCCTCTGACGATAATAGGTTGCGGTACACTGCCAGAAAGTGCGGATGGGTTAGTCGCCGACCGGCCGAATGTTTTCGAGGAAATGGGTCAGAAAAAGTTAGCCAAATAGTTTCTAGCGACGCCGGAGCAACCAATTGATCAATTTGATCAGCCCACGCTCGTACAAAAAAGATGTTAGTAAGTCCGCGTGCCTCAGCCTCTCGGGCACCCTTTTGCAGGCGATCACCTTTGACATCAATCGCCACAAAGGTTTGTTCTGGATGCCGCGCTGCCTGCTCGACCGCAAACAAGCCATTGCCCGCACCTATCTCCATCACCGTCGGCTGTTTATCTAACTGATCTTTTACCGCCAACCATTCGTCATACTCAAAACACAGTGGCGAATTAGCAAACAGTGCAAATTTATATTTCTTGCGTTTACGGGTGATGATGAACTGATTCGGATCGACAAAACTCATATTATTCATTATACTAAATCTATTATGGATACGCTTACTAAGTATATTTTAGATTCCTCCAATTTCGATGAGTGGCTGAAGCAAAATGGTCTGGGTTGGCTGATGGAGCAGCGTTTCATCGAGGCATGGAGTACGGTTATCGGCGCCATCATCGCTTACTATATTGGCCGCGTGCTGCTAAAATGGGGCATCAAAAGCGTGGTCAGGTCGACAGCCAAACATCGAGATTGGCACAAAAAAGATATCGAGAAACGTCAGGAGACCTTGATTCAATTGCTCCGCAGCTTCTGGCGAATCTTAATGATTGCCTATGCGTTGGCGGTGGTTGCAAATAAACTCTTTTTGGTTGATCTATCACCGCTGTTTGCTAGTGCGGGGATCATCGGTGTGGCGTTGGGTTTTGGCGCCCAGTCGCTAGTCAAGGACTTCCTGGCTGGTATCTTCATCATCGCCGAAAATCAATACCGCGTTGGTGATGTTGTCGACATCATGGGTGCAGTTGGCAAAGTAGAGCGCGTTGGTACCCGCTCGACAGTCGTGCGTGACACTGATGGTAATGTCCATTACATTCCAAACGGTACCATCCAGCAGGTCATCAACAAAACCATGGGCTACAGTATCTCTCGGTTTATCCTACAGCTCGATCCGTCAGTTGATATCTCAGCCGCCACCGAAATTATCAATGACATTGGCTATAAACTGTCACTGGAAAAATCCTGGAAACGAAAAATCATCGACCCACCAAAGTTTACTTCACTGGGCGATATCACCGGACATTCAGTGGAAGTGATCATTGCCGGTAAAACTCAGCCCTCAGACCAATGGAGTGTCACTTCAGAAATGCGGCGGCGACTGCTGCGTGAGTTCGAAAATAACGACATCAAACTAGCCACGCTACCGCTCACCACCAATGGACCGTTGAAAAAATAGTTATTGATTTGACTGACTTTGGGTAATTCCTAGACTAGCGTCACTTAGCGCATCAACTGAAAAATTCTGCGAGCTTGTAGTTTTTTCAGCCTCTGCTTTGTACAGCTTCATAAATTCGTCTATGGTTGATTTGGTGATTTCACCCTGCGCCGAAAATCCCTCGTCTAGCGCCTTACCTTGATCGATCTTTGAGCGCATCGACTTGTACTCTGGGCGGCTCAAATCCAACCGCGAAGCTCCTGATGCGTAGTAGATAAACATCGACAAAGTCACTAAGATCGCAGCTAGCAACACCGAACCTGCGATAAATGCCGGCAATTTATGCTCCATTATTTGCTGGCGTATCACTTGAGTTTTTCCTTTATCTTTTCGACTTTAGTACCATACTCAGCGATAATGTCGTTGAGCTCGCGAACTGATGATGATAATTTGAGCCGTGCATCACGAGCAATGTTGAACTGAGCATAAAAATCAGTTGGCTGATTTTTGCAATCAATCTTCAGAAGCGCTGCCAAGGCAGATTCATATTCATTATACCGAGAGGAGAACAATGACCGACCCTTTTCAAACCGACTCGTCAAAGAAACGAGGTCCGCAGCGTCAATCTTATTCACAGCCAGACGACCGTTCATGCGTGCCATCAGGCGCGAAGAAATATCATTGTACGCTTGACCGGTGTTTACTCGTAAAATTGCGTCACTATAATGCAGTCGACTGAGATTTCCACGAATATCCTGGCAATTAGCTTTGATGGCATCGATCCCATTTACAGATTCGGCTTGACCATCAAGCGCTTTCACGACGACCGAAGACCCGACAATCACACCAAAAACAATCATCAAAAACGCGAGACTTGTAACAGCTTGTTTCATCTGTTCCATTGTCCCGCGTTTTTGGATTGTTGTCAAATTATTTCAGGCTTTTTTCAACATCACCTTTAACATCGTGAGCCGCTTCGGTGGTAGCTTTACCTACTTTTTGCGCACCAGACTTCAGAGAAGCAGCTGTGTCTTTTGCTACCGTCTTTGCCTTTGCTGCACATTTGTCAGCATCTTTTTTCAACTCATTAGCCTTTTTCTTCAAGTCTTTGCGAGTTTCCTTACCACTTTTTGGTGCAGTCAATACACCAGCCGCAAAACCAGCTACCGCAGCACCTAAGACAGTTAATACTTTTTTCATAGTTTCTCCTTTGTTTGTTTATTGTTGGGTCTTACTGACGAATCCTTGCTATTTCCGCCGAAAAAGCCGAGAAGCTTCAGTAAAGACTTTTCTTGGTGACAGCCATTCTGTAGCTTGTGCAATATTGTGCGCTGCTGTTTCAGCTTGGCTGGCAATACGTTTGAGTTTTACCAAGAGCGAGATTATTATACTGAACAAGATGATGATCGCCACTGAGTGGACCACAATCACCGCAGTCATCAGTATAATAACTGTTTGCATGTCTTCCATACCTTTCCTTTGATTTGTTGTTTATATTCGTCGTATCGACTGGTTATTATGATAGCATAGACAGTTTAAAATGTCAATACTTATATCATCGGCTGATGAGACCGTCCCGCCGCAAGCCATCCAGTGCCGCTGTAAATCGCGGGTCATCCTGTAATTCAGCAGTGATTTCAGCGAGTGGCTGCCCGGCAACATACCGACGCAAAATCTCACCGCGCATCTGGCGGAGGCTACCGGTGAATTGTGATTGTTTGGTGTAGTGGCGACTAGCGGACAATTTACCCTTGCCCTGAGCTTTCAATCCATTGCCATAATCCATCAGCGCCCAAAACCACTGGCGCGGATTTGCCCGGTCCATCGTCTGCTCAACAACAGTCAGTATGTCGCGATCCGCTACCGCTTCCTGGCCCGCAAAGAAATGATTGAGATAGACAGTACGAATATTTGTCTCAATGAACGGTGTTGGCACTTGATAGGCATAGTTCATGATGGCACCAGCGGTATTGACGCCAATACCCGGCAATGCAACGAGGTCATCTAGCCTAGTCACCGGGACGCCAGCGGCGATGGCTTGTGCTGCGCGGTGAAGATACTGGGCGCGGCGATTATAGCCCAGCCCCTGCCACGCACGCAATACTTCTGTTAGCTCAGCAGCTGCCAGCGATTGAACATCCGGAAACTCAGCAGTAAACTCTCCGAACTTCGTCAATACGCGAGCAACCTGGGTTTGCTGCAACATCAATTCACTCACCAGCACATAGTACAAGGTTGGCTGATCACGCCACGGCATTGGTCGGTAGAGCTCGCGGCCTTTTTGATGGATCAGCGCCTGGAAATCATCAGTCGTCATTGCTTTAGTATACGCGAATAGGCCTGACAACGCCTAATTGTGCTATAATGGCACGGTTATGAACATATTTTTTAGACGATACATTTCAGAATTTGTGTACGGTGCGGTTGACGGCACGGTCACAACCTTTGCCGTTGTGGCAGCTTCGGCCGGAGCCGGCATCTCCAGCGCGGTTATCCTCATTTTAGGCATTGCAAACCTCATCGCCGATGGCTTTTCGATGGGCGCCAGTGCCTACCTGGCAGCCAGCGCTGAGCATGAAGATTCGGCCCGCGATACCCAAAAACGAGCTTCGCCCAAAATCATTGGTGCGGTTACTTTCCTGGCTTTCGTCGCCGTCGGTAGTGTGCCAGTATTGCCGTACTTGATTGACGTCGTTGCAGGCTCAAAAGTGCCAAACACCACCTTGTTTTATATCAGCTCTGCACTAACAGCGGTTGCTTTCCTGACGATTGGCTTCATTAAAGGTAAAGTCGGCAAGCAATCGCCATGGCGAGAAGCCGCCATCACCCTGCTCCTCGGCGCAGTCGCCGCTGGACTGGCCTACTTTGCCGGCGATGTGTTGGCAGCGTGGCTGGGTGTTCAGTTATAATCCTGTGAGCATTCTGTCCTCGATAGTTGAATTGAATGTTAACTCTAGCATTTTCTCAATATCTATACCAATATCCTGATATAACTCAGTAGTATTTTTCGTCATCAAATCATTTTTGGTATAGCCCAAAAGTTTCGCAGTGTTTATCACTTCCTCTACGCTATTACCCTCTATTTCAATGTATGGTTTTAGCTTCGGCCAGTGGTCAATGACGACCTGGACGCCATCCAAGTCATATTCTTGGCGTTTATTTTCTTGATAGCCGCATGGTTTAATGCCAATCTTTGCTAATATCTCCAGGGTCGTTTCTAGGTCGGAGACTTCAACCTCCCACTCGTGAGTCCCATCAATAGCGTCAGTGGTTATTTCTTTGACAGTCAGAGTAGCGTGTTGCCCATCGGAGCGCAACCGTACCCAGCGATTTGGTATCGCCGGAATTGTATCAAATACATAACGGTGAAAATTATAATTACCAATCTCTTTGGCGCCAAGTTTTGCCAATTTCCCAGCGATATCGGCTGGATCAATATCATATATTTTTGCTTCGTATTCTATATTCGACATTGATTGCATAGCCTTTTATCATCTCCTGCTGTGTTACATTAATTTACGGCCACCATTTCAGCAAAAAATCCCGATAACCTGGCGCGAGTTTGTCGGCAGTCTCAACTTCTACCCGCGTCAGCCAGACGGGACCTGCTTCGCTACCATCACAGGCCTGGTCCGGCAGCTCAATATCACCGTCAATTGTGGCTGTATAGCCAAGGATGATTTTATGGTTTTTAGCAGTGGTATCATATGGGTCGCGCACATAAAAGTCAGCCGGCGTCGCATCAATGGTGATACCTAGTTCCTCGCGCAACTCCCGCTCCAGCGCTTCATCCGGCATTTCGCCAGCGTCGATATGCCCGCCCGGCAGACCAAACCCCGCATCACCCCAATGCCGCAACAACAAGGTGCGTTTGCCGTCACTGCTATACAGCGCCACTTTTACACTAACTTCGTGCCTATCATACATTACTTTCAGTATAGCCGTTTCGCTGCTATTCGACAATGTATTCGTGCTACAGTAGAGATATGAGTGGTCATCCTTCCTCGCCCGCCATACCTGGAGTTAATCTGGGCGGTTGGCTGGTGCTCGAACGATGGATGACGCCAAGTGTATTTGCCGGAACAGACGCGACTAACGAATATGAATTATCTAAAACCATAAATGGTCAGGCGCGCATCCAGCGGCATCGACAAACGTTCATCCAGGAAGCTGATATCAAATGGTTGGCGCAGACTGGTGTGCAGTTGATACGACTGCCGATTGGTTATTGGGCGCTTGAGGATCAGCCGCCGTATATATCAGCAAAGCCGCAGGTTGACCGGCTGATGGACATGGCCCGGCAGTATGACCTACAGGTGCTACTCGACCTCCACGCTGCACCTGGTGCTCAAAACGCCAGCGACCACAGCGGCAGCGGCAATACCAGTACTGTCGGGTGGTATCAACGCACCAATCAGCGAAAAACCACACAGATATTGCTGGATATCGCCAGTGAATACGGCGAGCATCCAGCCCTATGGGGCATCGAACTACTCAATGAGCCCCTGGTAAACACCCGACGTGAACGATGGCAGCTGTGGTGGTGGACACGGCAAACGAGCCGGAAATTGCGCAGTAAATTGCCATCTCATGTGCGTATCGTGGCATCTGATTGCTACCAGCCAGCTTGGTGGTCGGGGCGCGTCGGGTCTAATACGCTGGATATACATCATTATCAGTGCTTCTCTGATACGGACAATCAAGCGACATCGCTGACTCACCACCGTCAGGTGCTTGACCAACGGTCTGGCGAGTATCGCAATTACTCCCAGCAGCAGCCACTAATCATCGGCGAGTGGAGTGCTACTCTGCCGCCAGGCATTGCCAGCGATAGTACCGAATACACTCACTGCCAATCGCAACTTGCCGTACTGGCAAACGTCGATGCCTGGTTCTACTGGAGTTACAAGACTGAAAGCTCCGGGGCTTGGAACTTTCGCGATTGCCATGCTAAGGGGTGGTTTGACGGTATGCTTAGCTCACGGTAGATGGTATAATGGATATATGTCTTTTCCTAAATTAATTTACAGCATCGCAGTCCTAGTTATCATCGCTTGGGTATTGAGCATGGTGTTTCGCCTTGCCGCTTGGTTGATCAACGGGTTGCTTTACGTTGCGGTTCTGGTTGTTATCATTGGTCTTATTGCACAATTTATCAGCCAGAAAAAGCGGCAAAAATAACTCGCCTATCACTATAGAATAATCACGGCAGTTTGTTCTGCCGTGATGTATCTTATAGTCCTAATTCTCGTAACTGTGCTGGATCGACTGTCGACGGTGAATCCATCATCACGTCGACACCAGAGCCGTTCTTTGGAAAGGCCAAGGTTTCGCGGACATTAGTTTCGTCGATGAGCTCCATGAGGATGCGGTCAACACCAAAGGCACAACCAGCGTGCGGCGGCGCACCGTATTTGAAGGCGCCCAGCATGGCGCCAAACTTTTCTTCGACGTAGCTTTCGCTAAAGCCGAGCAGATCGAATACTTTGTACAGAACCGCTGGGTTGTGGTTGCGCACGCCGCCGGAGCAGATTTCGTAGCCGTTCATCACCATGTCAAATTGGTCAGCCACGATGGCGAGCTTGTCGGCGTCAGTCGTCGCCGATTCCAGCGCTTCTATACCGCCCTTCGGCATACCAAATGGATTGTGTCCAAAATCAAGCATCTTGCCGTGGTCATCCCATTCATAGAATGGAAAATCAATAATCCAAGCCAAGGCTACCTCATCCGATTTTTTCAGATTGAAATGAGTAGCAAATTCGTTTCGCAAGCGACCAAGCACGGCGTTGACAACTGAGCGGGCGTCGGCACCAAAGAACACGGCGTCGCCATCAGCCGCGCCAGTTTGTTGCTTAATCGCCGTGATCTCTGTTTCGCTCAAGAACTTAGCAATTGGTGACTTCGCCTCACTATCTTGGTAGGTGATGTAGGCCAAGCCGCCTGCCCCTTCACTCTTGGCAATGTCAGTGAATTGGTCAACTTGCTTACGACTGAGGCTGGCGCCATTTTTAACACAAATCGCCTTGATACACTCGGCGTTTTTGAACACGCCAAACTCGGTACCCGCAAACACATCAGTCAGATCAATCAGCTCCATGCCAAAACGCAAGTCCGGCTTATCCGAGCCATACGTCTCCATGACGTCGCGGTAGGAAATGCGCGGAATTGGACTGCCGTCACCGACCGCGAGACCACTCAAATCCAGCAACTTCTTGCCCGCAAAATCAGTCGCGAGCTGACACATCAACGGCTCAACTTCCTGGCGGACTTCCTCGCCGTCTTCAACGAAGCTCATCTCCAAATCCAGCTGATAAAACTCGCCGTACAGTCGATCAGCTCGCGGATCTTCATCGCGAAAACACGCCGCCAACTGGTAATACCGTGGTACACCGCCAACCATCAGCAGCTGCTTGAACTGCTGCGGCGCTTGCGGTAGAGCGTAAAACTTATCTTCCTGCAACCGGCTGGGGATCAGAAAATCACGCGCGCCCTCGGGGCTAGAATTTGCCAAAATCGGCGTCTGAATCTCGATGAAGTCCCGAGTATCCATATACTGATGCATCCGTCGGTACATCTCAGCGCGTTTTTTCAGTATCTGTTGCATCGTTGGACGACGCAGATCAAGGTAACGATATTTGAAACGCAAGTCCTCGCCCGCTTGGTTCTCCTCAGCAAACGGCTGGATTGGCAAGGTTTCAGCACGGTTGAGAATTTCCAAGTTTTCCACCACAATTTCTACATTACCACTAGTAATATTTGGGTTTTTTAAACCTTCGCCGCGCTCCGTCACCACACCGCTGGCACGAATCACAAACTCATCGCGCAGGCTTTCCGCTAACCGAAACGCCTCTGCCTTATCAGGATTAATCACCAGCTGCACCAACCCAGTATGGTCGCGTAGGTCAATAAAAATCAGCCCGCCGTGATCGCGCCGGGAATGCACCCAGCCCGCCACGGTAATCATTTCCCCAACTTTTGTTGGTGTATCAATTGCAAAAGTCCTCTGTTTCATATCTGTTATTATACCACAGCGGCAACAGTTTTATGCTATAATCACCACATGGATAGCTATACGGTGGGCACTGTAGTCATCTTTTGTTCAATTACGTGGATCATCGCCAGTCCTTTTGTAGTGTTTTATTATCATAAACGATATATCACAGCCTACCGGGAGCTAGAGGAATTACGCCGGGAAGTATCGCCCGCAGTAGATATCCAGTCAACCCAAATGTCCGCTTCGGAAGGGGCACAATCAACGAACAAGCAGCCCATTACCGAGAACAGGTCTAATCCAGTCACACCACTCAGCGACCATGAACTGCTCACCAAAATTCGCTCCATGTCGCCGTATGATTTCGAAAAATACATCGCTCAATTATTTGAACATTTTGGCTATTCGGCTGCAACCACTCCGTATAAACGCGACGGTGGCATCGACATTGTATTATACAAAAACGGCGTCCAAAGTTATGTCCAATGTAAAAAGTATATTAAACAAATTGTCAAAGTATCCGAAGTGCGTGATTTTTATGGTGCAGTTGTTGATCATTTACACGGAGGTGAAGCATTCTTTGTCACGACAAATATCTTCTCATCGGACGCGCGAAGATTTGTAAAATATTCTACCAATGGCAACAAAATACGGCTTATTGATAACACGGGACTACTTACCATCATTCGCGCCCTTGAAGATAAAGGTGTCGTAATACCAATTCCTGACGTATCAGACATATCTCAAAAAATTAAACCATGCCCACGCTGTCGTGGCGGTCATCTGGTGATAAGACACAGCAAAAATAATCATTCACCATTCTACGGATGCTCGAATTATCCCGAATGTCGATACATGCAAAAGATAAATTCTTAGATAGTTTCGGTAGTTTTTGGGCTATTATTGCCACGTGGATTGTGCTCGGCTACCTTACGCAGATCTTCATGGGTATCAAATTCATCATTAATTTTCTTTCCTAAAAGCGCTTCCAAAGCATCTTCCAGGCTTAACAGTCCAACTGTTTCACGGTACTGGTTGATCACGATGAATAGATGGTGTCTGGTTTTGATAAAGGCAGCCAAAGCTTGCTGCAACGATTGGTCTTCTCGAATGTAAAACACAGCGTGCTCCATAGCATCAGTAACGTGGTGCGCTTTTTGCGACTTTTTGGCGTTACCGATGGTCACCAAATCTTGCACATACAGCATACCCACAACATGATCAATATCCCCATCAATCACCGGAAAACGACTGTGCCCTGTTTGATACAGCCCATCCAGAACGATGGGACCTAGTACTTCATCTTTACCTATGCTATCAATCATAGTACGTGGAATCATGGCGTCAGTGACTTTCATGTCCTTGAACTTGAGACTATTGGTGATAAGCTTTTTTTCGTCCTTGGACAATGCATCACCAGCGTTCTTGACTATCTCGAGCAGCTCCTCACGCGATTCAACATCCAATTCACTACTTTGTGACGGTACAACAGAACGGATCGCCCAGAATACAACTGAATACTTTTCAATGCAGCGAATGATTGCTCCTTCATACCGTTCATAGATGCGCTGTGAAAATTTTTGTAGCGGCGACAAGCGAGCCACGGCGCCCGAATAAAGCGCGATGACTAACGACACCAAAAAACCAACTAGCCAGTGAAACAACTCCACACCGATGACACTGAGCGACACCAATAATAATGCCGTGATCACCCGCTGCAACGAAAATAAATCAGCCAAGTAGGTGCGGCGTTTCAGTAGTAATTTTGCTTCCTCGTCACCCTGGTGCGCCCGACGTTTCAATTCAAATTGGCTATGTGACGAGAGCTGTGGATGCACCCCTAGTACCAATATCAAAATGACGATAATCAATCCATATATAACACTTAACAGCAATACACTCATGGTTTTATTTTACCTGATTTTATGCTATTATTGCTAGAGTTAATTTGGAGGACAAGAATGAACGGAAAAACCTGGGGCGTATTTATCGCAATCGTGGTGACGATACTTGGTGGCATGGTATACCTGTCAGTAACACACCGCTTAGATATTAGCGATATCGCCAAAGATCAACTCACAAAAATCATCCCTGCTGAAAAGCGTAATGGTGACATTCAGGAGCACACATTTGGGGCTGACAAGCCGAAAGTTACGATCATTGAATACGGTGATTATCAATGCCCGGGTTGTCGCACTGTTGCACCACGTATTAAATCAGCTGTCGAAAAGCACAAAGATAATGTGCAATTGATCTTCCGCAACTTCCCACTGTCTGGTCACACTCACGCTCGCCTAGCAGCGTCAGTAGCTGAGGCGGCAGGCTTGCAAGGTAAATACTGGGAAATGCACGATTTGCTGTACGAAAACCAAGACGCGTGGAGCAATGCCCAAAATCACAAACGCAACGATATCTTCATGGACTACGCTAAGCAGCTCAAACTCGATGAATCACGCTTTGCCAATGACCTAACAAGCGACCGCGTATTGCAAAAAATTAGTTTTGACACTGCCGTTAGCCGTGCACACGAAATTACTGCTACACCAACCATATTCATCAATGGCAAAAAGGTAGAAGACCTCAACAGTATTGACGCTGAGGTAGAAAACGCGCTCAAAGCAGCAGGTGTTTCTACTGAGGAAAAGAAGGCTGAGTAGATTACCGTAAATCAATCTAAAACCGCCCGGGTTTAGCGCTCGGGCGGTTTTAGATATGTTATTGTGCTATGTATGTTTGCCATTCGGCAGGCACTACATCCACTGCGATCTTTTTGCGTCGTGATGACACAAAATTGATTGCTATCGGCATGTATTTGTACTCCTTCGTACTAAATGCAGCCTCACGCGCTTCGACCTTTATTACAAACCGCAACTCAATGCTTCGGCGCGAGACACGTCAACCATAGTACCAAAGGAAATATAGCACGTCAAGTGCTTACTCCCTACTTTATTACTTTTAATTTTAGAATAAGCGGAATCGCTTGGCAAGTAGTAATGTTAGTAAAATTAACAACAGTGTAATACCCATGATGGCAGCGTACGCCCACCACTCGCCCTGAAATGGCAATCCGATATTCATGCCATACATACCGTAAAACACATTTGGTACCGCTAGTAGAATAGTGATAGTCGTCAGCACCTTCATGCGCTGGTTCAGAGTATTGTTAGCAATAGTTGAATAAGCGTTTTGGATACTGTCAATCGTTTGGGCACTCGAACCAATAGCCACTAGCAACTGGCGAGCGTGCAATATGATATCACCAAAGGCTTCAATATCACGCAAATTAAACAACTGCCGACGATTTGTCTCCAGCTGCCCAACAACCGTCACCAAGCCCTCCAAACCACTTCGATATTCATTGAGGCTATCTTCAATGGCGACGAACTCAACAAAGTCCTCATTTTGGACATCAAAATGTGTCAGCCGCTTGCGAGCACTGGTAATTTTAGTCGATAGCGCATGCAGTCGCTGCTCATATTCGGTGATGATGGAGGCAATGACAGCTGACACTACCGCAGAGGGCTGACGCGTGTCAGTAGTCATAAAAGCATCGGTGTCTAACGGCGAAAAAGAAGTATGCGGACTGGCGGTTACCAGCCGATCACGTGACACTGCGATAAGTATCGGGGCAGTTTTGGCGGCATCAGCCGGACCAACTGGCAAACGCAAGAAAATGTATTCTACACCATTACTAAACTCTGCTCGTGACAACTCACGGACATCACAAACGTCACGCAGGATATTTGCATTCAATAAGAGCTTGTCTGACAAGTCGTCCATATCCAGCAATTTACCAGATATATGCACCCACGCGTGAGAGCGAGGACGACTTACCTTTTCTAGACGCTCACCCGCCGCTGATCGCTCAAAGTATTCCACCACCATATACTTTGATTATACGAAAAAAGGCTATGTTTTGCTACTAGTAGTAGTTATTCCCAGCGGAATAGTTTAATAGCCAAGGTGTAGACGATGACAATACACAGCAGAACTCCACCAAACTGCGGCAGAACTTCTGTCAGGCTTGCATGTTCTGTTGATATCAATCGAAGGCCATCGACGACGGGAGTCATCGGGATACATTGACTAATAGATCTGAGCCACTCTGGGAACAAAAATGATGGAAAGAAGGCGCCAGATAAGAACATCATTGGGAAAGAGATGAGATTTGAGAGTGGCGCTGACTGATTTTCGTTTTTAGCCCACGCACCAACGATCAATCCAAGTCCAACCATCATCACGGCAGCCAATGTCAAGAATGGCACAAACAACAACCAGTCGCCACGCATCGTAAATTTAAACAGTAGCATACTGACAACCAGCATCAAGACAGCACTTGCCAAAGACACCAAGGTGTAGACGATAGCCGTAGAAATAATAAGCTGACCAGAAGTAAACGGTGCGGCCCGCAAGCGACGATAGTTACCTTTTTGCTTTTCGGTTGGCATTTGGTTTGCTAGACCAAAGATACCCATACTCATCAAGCTAAATGCCAATAGTCCAGTGAAGGTGTAATCAAACGTCTTCAGAGCTTCATCGCCAACCGCCTGTGAAGCTACCTTAAACGGCGGTTCTGGCTGACCCATAGCTTTGTTGATACTACCAACAATCTGGCCCATCACAGCAGTCAGCGCACTAGCAGCCTGATCTTGCCCTTTAGCGTGTAGCACGTTCAGCGTACCAGACGGGCGAGCTTTTGCGCCTTCGCCCTTAACCTCACCAAACTCTTTTGGTAGCTCAATGATACCGTCAATTTCCGAACGCTTCATCTTTTCTTTAGCTTCATCAATGTTTTTCACGTCCTGAACTTGCAGTAGTTTTGATGTGTCATTTTTTGCACCATCGACAAATTGCTTGGCGAACTCAGTGTTTGAATGATTGATGATGGCAACCTTGAAATTGGTTGTCTGATTGTTAAAAATCGAACCAAACACAAACAAGAAAATCAGCGGGAACAAAAAAGTAAAGAACAATGCCATTTTGTCGCGCAGCAAACGCTTAAGACCAGCTACGACCTGACCAATGATACC
This sequence comes from uncultured Candidatus Saccharibacteria bacterium, assembly GCA_963532835.1. Classification (GTDB taxonomy): domain Bacteria; phylum Patescibacteriota; class Saccharimonadia; order Saccharimonadales; family Saccharimonadaceae; genus Nanosynbacter. The sequence goes on along the minus strand of CAUSLL010000007.1, from coordinate 14,758 downwards.
TATCCAATATTTTTTCATACTACTAATCCCGTATCGCCTTTCCTGTAAGATCGATGAAAACGTCTTCCAAATTTGCTTGTTCAACCACCTGCTTTTTCTTAAAGCCGCGCTTGAGTAATTGTTGAATCAAGTTATGTGGCGAATCGGTGGTGATAATCTGACCATTATCCATGATTGCCAACCGATCACATAGCAATTCAGCCTCATCCATGTAGTGTGTTGTTAGCACGATAGTAACCCCCTCTTCGCGTATTTGCTTGATCAGCTCCCACAAGTTGCGACGCGCTTGTGGATCCAAACCAGTGGTTGGCTCGTCCAGAAATAAAACTTTTGGACTATTGACCAAGGTCGAAGCGATAGCAAAGCGCTGTTTTTGTCCGCCGGACAACTGTTCGACATAGTTTTTAGCTTTTTCTGTGAGTTGGACTTTAGCTAGTAGCGCAGCCACGTCAACTTTACTGCCATACAAACTGGCAAACATTTTCAATTGCTCAGTTAATGTCAAGTGGTCATAAAAGTTGGTCGACTGCAGCTGAATACCAATGATGTCTTTGATCTTCTTGGGATGTTTAGCTACGTCAACACCATCAATGACAGCTGTACCACCGTCGATAGTGCGCAATGCCTCCAGCATTTCTAGCGTTGTTGTTTTACCAGCGCCATTGGGACCCAAAATACCGAAGATTTCGCCCTTTTTGACACTGAAATCTATGCCTTTTACCACTGTTTGATCGCCGTAGCGTTTGGTCAAACCGTGGACGTCAATAATGTTACTCATACTTCCAGTATAGCATTAGTCAAGAAATAGGGTTATTGACTTTTGGGTGAGTATCAGCGGCGGCGCAAGAAATAATAGCCAATCAACAATGCCGCCACAGTGCTGACGCCGGTGATTTTCCAAAACATTGCCGGGTCATCCCCACCAGGGACTGGCACATTCATACCAAACAATCCAGCGATCATGGTCGGTATAGTGAGCGCCAATGTGATGACGGTCAGCAACCGAATGGTTTCGTTCAGGCGCGTATCCATCACTGCCCGGTAGCTATCGCGCACGTTGGTGATGGTACGCAGCAATGATTTACAGCGACTAATCACCTGCTCCAGATCAATGGAAATATCTTCAACGTCTTCCTTGGCATCCGACCGAAGCATCAATGCTTTATGAGCAATCATCCGTTCCACTGACAAGTTCATCGGCACCAAGGCATCCATATAATCATTCAGTTTGCGCTCATATTCAGCTAATGTGGCAATATCGCGCGCTCGCAATGTTCGAATGTCGCCAGTCGCCGCTCGCATTTGACGGTTGATGGCAGCCACCCGGCGCTGATATTGTGTTGCTAGTGCGTCAATCATGTCAACCAGCAGGGCAATTCGACTTGACGTGGATACCACATGTTTATCAATGAACGGCTGCCACAATCTACCTAGGCTGTCTCGCGAAATGGTGATGATATAATCCGCATGAATCACAAACAAAATTGGTGTAGTAAAGTCATTAAAATCATCGTCAGTATCCGGCAATCGGGCAATCAAATATGTCCGCTCATTGTCCGCGTCCAAACGAGGAACCTCGTGGGGGTCCAGTGCGTCGGTGATGATATCAGCATCAATCCCCAGTGACAACAACTGGGAAATCTCCTCTTCATTTGGCCGCTCACAACGAATCCAAGAGCCCTTAACTAAGTTCTCTCTGATGGTAAGCTTGCCAGAATCATCAGCTTTAAGATACTGCAACATACCTATTATTTATATCATGAAAATTAGATAAAAGCAATGATTTGGCTATGAAACAATCCGCGTGCCCGCTGTCCCGTCGATAGCCTCAGTAGTTTTTTCCAATGAGGTAATGACTGCGGTACGACCCTCGCCACCCGACACAAATTGCAGTGCTGCTTGCGCCTTTGGTAGCATAGATCCAGCTGCAAACTGGCCATCATCAATGTGTTTTTGCATCTCTTCTGCAGAGATTTGCCCTAAAGCCTCTTCATTTGGCTGGTTAAAATTGACCTTGGCTGCATCAACCGAAGTCAAAATCAGCAGAGTGTCTGCGTGCAGCAAATTGGCCAAGGTTGCCGCTCCAAAGTCTTTATCGATGACTGCTTCAACACCCTTGAGCGTGCCGTCTTCCTGACGCAATACGGGGATGCCGCCACCACCAGTTGACACCACCAGAACACCCGCTTCAACCAAGGCTTTGATGATCGGCGCCTCAACAATTTCCACTGGTTTTGGTGATGGCACCACACGGCGCCAACCACGACCAGCATCTTCCTTAACAACATAGCCACGCTCAGCCTGCACTACTTTGGCTTCTTCTTCTGAATAAAAGGGTCCAATTGGTTTGGTTGGGTTTTGGAACGCTGCATCATCCCTAGAGACAATGGTCTGCGTCACCAAGCTAACGGCATGTTTATCAGTCATCTGATGAGCCCTGAAGCTATCTTGAAAGGCTTGCTGCAACCAAAAGCCGATCAGACCTTGGCTCATAGCCCCACAATCATCCAGTGGTAAGCTCGGTACATCATCAGTATTAACAGCCTCTTCATGCAAGACAATATTTCCCACCTGGGGACCGTTGCCATGAACGATAGCTATTCTGTGTCCTGCTTGAACAAGTGGTAATAACTGTCGTATCGTCTCAGCCGCTACTCGGCGCTGTGCTTCTGAAGAGGCTTCGCCCTGCTTCTGCAGGGCGTTACCTCCAAGAGCAACGACAATAGTTCGCTGCTTATCCATAGGCTATCCTAATACTCCAAAGGCAGCGATGACCACAACGCTGATGATTGCGAAAACTGCCATGATTGGTGCTGAACGTCGCAGCCATGCACGGTATGAGACACCAGCCAGTGCCAAACCACCCATCAAGGAAGCGATGGTTGGTGCCATCATGTTAAGCAAACCTGATGCTGTAGCAAAGGCTGCCACCATGACTTCTTTGCTTGAGCCAACCAGATCAGCAATCGGCGCAATAACTGGCATAGTTGCTGCTGCCAAACCTGATGATGACGGCACGATGAAGGACATTGGCAAGTAGAACAGATACGCCAACACACCAACAACGCCACCGCCAGCATCTTTCAGAAGCGCTTCACCCCAGCTGATAATAGTATCTTGAATCTCACCATTGGTCATCACGACAGAGACACCGGTTGCCACTGCGATAATCAAAGCAACTGGTAAGATATCTTTCACGCCGTCAATGAAGGTGTCAACTGGGAAAACGCCTTCTTTTTTAAACTCTTTATAGTAAATTGCGGTAATAACAATTGTTGAGATTAAGAATAGTGCGGTAATTTCATTAAAGTACCAATCACCAAAGGCCGCACTGTGCACTACGCCAAATACTGCACCGATAATTGGCAACTCTGAAGCCCACTTAAATAGGTCAGTGAATACTGTGATCTCCCAACTTCCCCAAGGAATCAGCGAAAGAACCATCAAGACAAAGGTAATAGCGAAGACGCCCATGACGACTTTTCGTGGACCAGTAAATTTTGGTACGTTCGTCATATCCAAGGCTGCTGTGACTGGCTTATAACGAACATCTTCCTTGTACTTGCCTGCTTTTACCTTTGCTGCGTAACGCATAGTAAAGATAATTGCCGCGATCAAACATAGCACCAAAATGATAGACATAATTGGAATAACATTGCCCAATTTAACATCAGCAGTCTTTGCGGCAACACCGGTGGAGAATGGGTTAATAGTCGAACCAAGCACACCAGCACCAGCACCCAGTACAATCACCATCACACCAGTCATTGCGTTATAGCCGGCAGCGATCATCATCGGAATAACTAGCGCGTAAAACGCCACAGTTTCTTCCTGCATACCGTAAGTTGTACCACCGATAGCAAACAACGTCATTAAGATTGGAATGAGCCATTTTTCTTTGCCCTTCATCTTACGAAGTAGCGCACCGAGTGAAGCATCCAGGGCGCCAGTCTTCATGGTAACGCCCAAGAATCCACCAAGTACCATAACGAAGACTATAACGTCTAGCTTATCGGACATACCTTTAATGGGTGCCGTGAAGACGTCCCATAAGCCTTGCCGGTCATGCTTGTCAACTTTCTCTTCTTTACCGTCCTTTTCTTCAGTGACGGTGCGGTCTTTTTCAACCACATGATACGATCCCGCAACACGGTTACCATCGTCATCAGTCTTATAGACGCCCGACGGAATAATCCATGTCAATGCTGCCATGATCGCAATCACAACAAACAAAATCGTAAACGCCGATGGTGATCGAAGCTTCTGCTTTGTTTTTTTAATTTTTTCTACCATTGCCTCGGAGCCTCCTTCACTCCCTTATTACGACAACTACTACAATGTCAAAGCCATGACAGCTTTAATTGTATGCATACGATTTTCCGCTTGATCGAACACAATCGAATGCGGCGAGCGGAACACCTCATCCGTTACCTCCATAGAATCTAGACCAAAATCTTCCTGAACTTTCTTGCCAGTGATAGTCAATGCGTCGTGGAATGCCGGCAAACAGTGCATGAACTTAACCTCAGGATTTCCTGTCAGGTTGATCATGTCACGGTTAACCTGGAAGTTGCGCAATTGATTGATGCGCTCAGCGAACTTGTCTTCCTCTCCCATCGACACCCAAACGTCCGTGTAAATCACGTCAGCATCACGCAGAGCTTCTTCGAAATTATCAGTGATAGTAATGCGCGCGTGGCTTGATCGTGCTAAGTGATGCGCCCGGTCTACCAGCAACTGCTCGGGATGTAGTTCACGTGGTGCCAAGATACGGAAATCAACGCCCATGATGGCTGAACCAATCATTAGCGAGTTTGCCATATTATTACGGCCATCACCAACGAACACCAGCTTGGTGCCTTTGAGCTTGCCAACATGCTCCTCGATAGTCATGAAATCAGCCAAAATCTGTGTCGGGTGGAATTTGTCGGTCAGGCCGTTCCAGACCGGAACGCCAGCATGACGAGCCAATTCCTCAACTGTCCCGTGATCAAACCCGCGAAATTCAATACCATCAAACATGCGGCCCAGCACCTTAGCGGTGTCTTCAACTGTTTCTTTTTTACCCAGCTGAATGTCGTCTTTGCCGAGGTATTCTGGCGCGACACCGAGGTCATTAGCCGCCACCGTAAAGGCACAGCGTGTGCGCGTTGAGGTTTTCTCAAACAACAGTGCCACGTTTTTTCCTTCATGAATTCGGTGCGGTACACCAGCGTATTTCAATCGCTTGTATTCACGTGCTGTGTCCAAAAGTAGACGAATTTCTCCAGCAGTATAATCATTTAGCGTCAGGAACGATCGCCCTTTCAAACTCAACGCCATTACACATCCTCCCTAACGATTGGCATGCTCATACAGCGTGGACCACCGCGACCGCGGCCAAGTTCTGATCCATTGATTTCAATCACTTCAACACCAGCATCGCGTAATTTTTGGTTAGTGACATAGTTGCGGTCATAGGTCACCACCACACCAGGCGCAATCGCCAAGGTGTTTGAGCCGTCGTTCCACTGCTCACGAGCAGCAGCAATTCGGTCGCCACCACCACATTCAATCAACGTCACAGCTGGTAAGCCCAACGCGACTCGCAAGACGTGCTCCAGGTCAGTTTCACGAGTGATGCGTGGGAATGGCTGACCCTCAACTTTTTCCAAAATAAAGCAGTTGATTTTACCGCCGTGATCGCGAATTTCTGGGTGAATGGTAAATTTGTCGTGGTCAATCATGGTAAACACCGTGTCGAGGTGCATGAACGCATGCGACTTTGGAATTTCCATGGCGATAACCTTTTTGAAGTCAGAACCAGCAAACAGCTTGGTTGCCATTTTTTCAATTGCTTCAGCAGAGGTACGCTCGCTGATACCAATCGCCATGACTTCTCGATTCAGCACCAACTCGTCACCACCTTCGATGGAATAATTTTCATGGCGGTCATACCATACTGGTACGTTTTTGCCAGCAAACCGTGGGTGATGGTCGATGATATAGCGCATGAACAATGACTCGCGACGGCGAGCTGGCCAGTGCATCTTGTTAATTGTCAGGCCTTGACCAATTGCCGCAGCCGGATCACGCGTAAAGTACAAGTTTGGCATTGGGTCAAGATAAAATGGATAGTAATCTTTCTCGACCATGTCATGTAGCTGCTGATGGTGCTCTGGTGGCAAAGTGATTTCATCTTTACGAACACCAGCCATCAACTTGCGAACCATGGCGTGGGTTGGCAAGTCTAGCAAAAATTGACGCAACGTTTCAGTGACACGACGAGTGCCTTGCTTGGAGTTAGCAAGCATGTCGTCGACAAACTGCTCACGCAACGCATCAGTCGCCAAGGCTTCTGTCGCCAATTGGTCCAAGTACAACACTTCTATGCCACGCTCACGTAAAACTTGCGCAAAAGCGTCATGTTCTTCTTGAGCCTTTTTAAGATATGGGATGTCGTCAAATAAAAGGTCGGTCAGATAATCCGGAGTCAAATTTTCCAACTCCTCACCTGGCCGATGCAAGACAACTACTTTTAATTTCCCGATTTCCGATGTAATATGTATTGGATCCATACCCCGTCCCCTTTTTGTTTATGGTTATACTAATAATATAGCATATACCAAATAGAACACAAGCATCATTCAGAGGTTAGCTCATCGCCGAATGATAGCCAATGACGACTCGACTGCCACCCGAGCTGGATGGCGCTTCAGCCATGCATCAACCGCCCGTGCTGCGCCTGGCAATGCTTCATTGGCATAGTCATCGACGATGATAGTCGCTGTTTCCTGAAACTTGCCGTCACACACGCGAAACGAGTCAACGATTGATTCATAAAAATCGCCGTCAAAAAATGCAAAGATGATACTTTCCGGCACGTCGTCAGGAGAAAAATCAGCAAACCAGCCTTTATGGATGATCGGCAGTTTCAAGCCAGCCCTTTTAAAATTCTGGATGAAGGTTTTGCGTGGCGCCAACAGTTCACCGGCTTTGAACTGCTCGCCAGCAGCGCTGGCGTCAGCTTGGGTTTTTTCTGGCAAGCCCATAAACGAATCATAAACATGAAACTCACCAGCAAAATCATAAGCGTCCAGCAGCCGCCGAATGAACAAACTCGTCGTGCCGACATAACAGCCAAATTCCACAACATTACCAGTCGCGCCGCTTCGTAGCACCGTTTCCAGCTCCCGCAACAACACGCCGAGTTCTTTGGTGTCAACTTGATCGGAGATGATGGGATATTTGGCAAGGAGTTGGTCGGTGATCATTACTGTCATTAGTATACCAGCTTCTTCATGCTACAATCATAGTATGAAAATCACGAGCTCAGCCTTCGCCGAAAACGCTAAAATACCAAAAATTTACTCCAAGCTCGGCGGTAATCAACGCCCGCCACTCGAGATCAGCGACGTGCCGTCAGATACCAAAAGCCTGGCAATCGTCTGTCACGACCCTGACGCGCCTGGGCGCGATGGATTTTATCATTGGACAGTTTGGAATGTGCCGAGCAAAACCACTGAAATCACTGGCGAATCTCTACCCGCGGGCGCCGTCGAAGGGGTTACTAGCTGGGGTCGTCCCGGCTGGAACGGGCCGCAACCGCCATTTGGCACGCACCGCTATCAATTTTACGCGTACGCACTGGACACGACACTGGATCTACCAGACAGCACCAAGCCTAAAGAGCTCATCGCCGCTCTCACGCCGCACATCATCGACCAAGCGGTGTTGACTGGAAAATTTGGCGTGCTGGATGTTTTGCGGCGGGGATAAGATGCTTATATTACCTAAAGACAATAGATACAGTAATAACTCAACAAAATAGTAGTACTAACTAGGATCTAATATATTTTAGGACTTCATCAAAGGTCTTGTTGCAGAAATATTCCATCAAATGTGGATTGTACCTAAAAAATTCATAAAGGACTTTTTGCACAAAGTCTAAATCTATCTCTCCGCAAATTTTGAATAATTTGTAACGACTTCCGATATGCCCGCCAGGATCTCTTCCTTGTTGAACTAGACTTAAAACATCAAGATATTCATTAATACCAAACACTCTTACGGCACAATCTACGTGCTCTATAGACTGACGGGTTTGATTATATACAAAATGTGCATATTTTTGTATATAATATTTCTTTCCAAAATTTGGAGACTTCGCGCCATAATTAGATATCTGAGGAGTGTATTCTTCAATGGAAAATTGGCGTAATTTCTCGTCCATCATTGATGTGCGGAAATGAGTTTGCAACACAGGATATGATAAACCGAGTGCTTGAGTTTCCTTTCTTGTTTCATCAGATCCATGAACAGTCCAAAGTTCTTTTTTGTTGTCAGAGCTCAATATATCTATATCAAATGGGGCACCGTGCCAATAATCAAGTTCAACTATATTAGTATATCCATTCATGGTGCTCGATCGCAGAGAGTCTAATCTTGCGTATACTCTATAGTTCTTTTCTAAAGCCATTCGTAAAAGCGGCGGAATGCCAACAAAATTTCCTCCAAAACCACGCCTCATAAATTGATGCAAATAAAGGCGCATACTCTCGTCTATCTCTAAAGCGTGGTTTTTAATAATTATTCTCGGGTTAGCAAGATCTATGAGACCTGCATTATCAACACCGAGGCCGTACTTTTTTGCAATTTTGAAATTATTCAAATTATCTACATACTCATCTATACCTGGTATATATTCACCTATAAGATATATTGCCAACCATTGAGCTAGCCTTTCCAAAATAATATTTCCTCTACTGTCTTTTACCTGAAAAATAATTTGTGCGTAATTCACTCTGTCAGAACTGCTTTGTGTATTAGAATTGCCAAGAATGTCTTTATATTTCTTGATATACTCTTCTAGTATTTTTAACAGTTTTTCAATTTCATCATCATTATGAATAGCGGTTAGTTCATGAATCAAAAATTCATTTTTATCATGAACATCCTGAGCAATGTCCCTCATCAACGATTGTAAAGACTTATCTTCATCCATCAGCTTCAATATTTGATCCAAGTCCTTTGAACTGCCCATAAAATACCTTTCTTCTAATAATTATCAAGGAACAAATAACACCTACTAAGTTATTCAGATCAAACGCCCACCCAATCACTCAGCAAACTGGCTATTATACAGCTCAGCGTAAAAGCCGTTCTGCTGCAGCAGTTCGTCGTGCTTGCCTTGCTCAATGATATTGCCGTCGCGGACGACCAAGATTAGATCAGCGTCGCGGATAGTACTCAGGCGATGGGCGATGACGAAACTGGTTTTGCCCTGCATCAATTTGTCCATAGCTTTTTGGATGAGCACTTCGGTGCGGGTGTCGACCGAGCTGGTGGCTTCGTCCAAAATCAGCATCGGCGTGCGCGCTAGCATCGCCCGGGCAATCGTCAATAGCTGCTTCTCGCCTTGTGAAATATTCGTGGCTTCCTCGCCCAGCATCATGTCATAACCGCCCGGTAGCGACCGCACGAAATGATCAACATGCGCTTCCTTGGCGGTGGCAACCATCTCTTCTTCGCTAGCTGCTGGATTGCCGTAGAGCAAATTTTGGCGAATCGTGCCGTTAAACAACCAAGTGTCCTGCAACACCATACCAAACAGTTGCCGCACGTCGCTGCGTTTCATGTCCGCGATATTGACGCCGTCAATTTTAATCGCGCCGCTGTTAATTTCATAAAATCGCATCAGCAAATTGACCAGCGTGGTTTTGCCAGCACCCGTCGGACCGACGATCGCCACGCGCTGACCTGGCTTGATGTGCGCCGACAAACCTTTGATGATGGTTTGGTCAGGCTTATAGCCAAAGACCACATTGTCAAATTCGACCTCACCCTTGACGTGAGTCAATTTCACCAAATCCTTGCCCTCCGCCTTTTCCTCAGGCTCGTCCAAAAATTCAAACACCCGCTCGGCCGCCGCCGCTGTTGATTGCAAGATGTTGGCGATGTTGGCGACCTGCACCAGCGGCTGATTGAATTGGTCAATGTATTGAATGAAGGCTTGGATGTCACCAATTTTCAGCCGGCCGTTAATCGCCAGCCAGCCGCCCAAAATCGCCATGATGACGTAGCCGATGTTGCCGATGAAATTCATGATCGGATAAATCAACCCCGACAAGAACTGAGCTTTCCAGGCGCTTTCCTGCAACTGATCGTTCACCCGCGAAAACTTAGCCAGCGACTTTTTCTGGCCGTTGAACACTCGCATCACCTGGTGGCCGCCATACATTTCCTCGATGTGGCCGTTCAATTCGCCCAGCTGTGTCTGCTGGCGCAGGAATTGTTTTTGCGAACTTTTGGCGATCAGCGTCACCACGCCGCCAGCCAGCGGCAGCACCAGCAGCGCCACCAATGACATCTGCCAGCTGATGGAAAACATCATCACCAAAATCCCCAGCACCATCACTGTCGAGGAAACGATTTGCGATAGGCTTTGGTTGAGCGTCTGACTGATGGTATCGACATCGTTGGTGACACGGCTGAGCACCTCGCCGTAGGTTTGCCTGTCAAAATAACTCAGCGGCAAACGGTTAATTTTTTCGGATAATTGCCGGCGCATTCTGAAAGTAACTGTCTGCGTCACTTGGGTCATCAGCCAGGTTTGGATGTAGCGGAAAATGGCACTGAGCACATACAAACCGGCCAGCAATAGCACAATCCGCCAAATGGCATCAAAATGAAATTCCGGACGCTGGCTGAGATCCAGTTTTTTGATAGTCTCGAGCTGGTTAGACGGGATTTGGCGTTCAATTTCCGACTGGTTCGGGAGCCGTTTCAAAACATCAGCACCGGTCGTGCCAGCTGGCAACGAAGCACCATTTGGCAGCTTACTGGTGATGGTTTCGTAAGCCTTCATACTGACATAATCTTCGACAATTTGGTTGGTAGCGCCACCCAAAATCTTCGGACTGACAATCGCAAACGTCGTACTACCGACCGCGAAAATCGCCACCATGAGCATTTGCCAGCGAAACTCTGCCAAATATTTGGCTAACTTCTTGACCGTGCCTTTGAAATCTTTGGCTTTTTCGCCCGCGCCCATACCGCCGCCCATTGGACCACCCATCTTTACTGGCTGGCGTTTTTTCATGCTTTGCTGAGCCGCCATCATGCCGCTCCTTTCGCGATCGTCACCGACATTTTCTGTAGGTCGTCTTCTGAGAGCTGGGAGGCGGCAATTTCTTGATAGACTTGGCAATTTTTCATCAATTCCTGGTGCGTGCCCTGACCGACAATTTTACCTTCGTCCAACACGATGATTTTGTCAGCGTTCATGATGGTATTGATACGCTGACCGACGATGAGCACGGTTTTATGCTTGGTTTCTTTAGCCAGTGCCGAGCGTAATTTAGCGTCAGTCTTGAAATCCAACGCCGAGAAAGAATCATCAAAAATGTAGACATTCGGCTCCACAGCAATCGCCCGGGCAATCGACAAACGCTGCCGCTGACCGCCAGAAACATTGCTGCCGCCTTGAGCGATGTCATTTTTGTAACCGTTTTTTAGCTCGCTGATAAACTCGGCGGCTTGGGCGATTTTAGCGGATTTTTCGACCAATTTTTGGCTAGCTTTGGCATTGCCGTACTTGATGTTGCTGGCAATCGTCCCGCTAAACAACACGCCCTTTTGCGGTACGTAGCCGATTTGATCGTACAAATCTTCCAGCTTCAAATTTCTGATATCCACGCCGTCCAGCAAGATCTGTCCCGCTGACACATCATAAAAGCGCGGAATCAAATTAATCAACGTTGATTTGCCAGACCCAGTACTACCGATAAACGCTGTGGTTTGCCCTGGTTCGGCCGTGAAATTGATGCTGGAGAGAACCGGCAGATCAGCGTCTGGATAGGTAAAAGTGACGTCTTTGAACTCGATTTTACCCGTAGCGTCATCTGGCAATTGCTGCGGCGACGACGGATCAACAATTGACGGCAGCGTATCCAGCACCTCGCCCACCCGTTTTACCGACACGGCCGCCCGCGGCACCATGATAAACACCATCGACAGCAGCAAGAAAGAAATAATCACCTGCATGGCGTATTCCAAAAACGCCATCATATTACCAATTTGTAGATTGCCGTTACTGATCAAATGCGCGCCGAACCAGACGATCGCCACGCTAGAAAAGTTCATAACCAGCGTCATGATTGGGTCAAGCAGCATCATCAAGCGATTGACAAATAAGTTCATTTTGTTTAGCTCAGTGTTGGCTTGCTGGAATTTTTTCTGCTCAATCTTTTCATTGTGAAAGGCGCGGATGACTTTCAAGCCGACCAGATTTTCGCGCGTCACCAAATTGAGCTTGTCCACCAGCGTTTGCAATTTCTTAAACCGCGGCACGGCAATGACGAACAGTACGGCAATGACGACCAGCAACACCGACACTGCCAGCGCAATGATCCAGCTCAAATTTGGTGCGTTATGAATGGCTTTTTGCAGACCGCCAATTGCCATGATTGGTGCCATCAATGCCAGGCGCAGCAGCAGGATTGACGTCATCTGGATTTGCTGAATGTCGTTGGTCGAGCGCGTGATCAGCGAGGCGGTGGAAAATTTATTAAAATCCGCCAGCGCGAAACTTTCGACTCGCTCAAACAATTCTGTTCGTAATTTTTGCGCCATACCGGTGGCGATCCGGGCCGCCAAAAACCCGATGACGATCGAACACAATCCGCCCGCCGCCGTCACCAAAATCATCGCTAATCCGTTGTGCCAAATCGCTGGCATGTCTTGCTTGATGATGCCGTTATTGACAATTTCCGACATCTTGTCAGGCAGCCACAAATTGGCCATCACCATGGCGTAGGTAAAGCTGACCAAGATGATAAACATCAGCCAGTAGCCGCTAAAAATTCGTAAAATATGTTTCATAATTGTTCTTTTAGTACCTCAAATCCAGCCTCTATTTTACCATAATATAAGCCAACCGTCACAGAGCCTCATTGGACAAAAGTATCCGCTGGACGTATACTGTTTTTAGCGTCGGGGTGTGGCGCAGCTTGGTAGCGCGCACCGTTCGGGACGGTGAGGTCGCTGGTTCAAATCCAGTCACCCCGACCATAGGAATTATTTGAAGCGCATGTTCACCAACGAGAACCTCTGGCGACTACGAAAGCAAAGGAGGTTATATGCGGCGACGAGTTAATGTGCGCGGGATCATCATCAACGATCAGGGCGAGATTTTTTGCCAACAATTGACCGCCAATAATGGCAAAGGGCGTAATTTTTGGTGTACGCCGGGCGGCGGCTTGGAAATGGGCGAAAGCTTGCTGGACGGCCTACGCCGAGAAATGATTGAAGAAACGGGTGTCAAACCAGAAATCGGTAAGTTGTTATTTATACAACAATTCGCCGAATCCGGCGAGCAATCAGCGCACGGCCTGAATGAACAATTGGAATTTTTCTTTCTCATCACCAACTGGCAAGATTACCAGCACATCGACCTGGAACAAACATCGCACGGCGTCAAAGAAGTGGCGAAGTGCGGCTTCGTCGATCCAAAAACCACGCGAATTTTACCAAGTTATCTGACAGAAGTTGATCTGGACTGGCTGATGAACAAGTCAGCTGACGTCCAGATCATCAGCGAGCTATAAACTACTCCGCTCCGTCCTTGCTATCCTCAGGCTTATCTGACTGTTGTTCGGCGACAAGTTCTGCACGAACTTCCTGCTCGATCTCTTGGCGCAGTCGTTGACGTTCCTCGTCAGACACCGCCTGTGCCTTTTGTTTATAAGCCTGCGCCCGCATCAACACAGGCGTCACCACCAACCCAAATACCGTTAAGATGCCAAAGATGGTCAATAATTGCCAGTTGGCGGTCAGAACATCACCACCGTGTTCTTGCCACAAAATACTCAGGCTCACTAAACTCAACAAACTCGCGCTACTAATAGTTAGCGTCACCAACCCTGAAATAATCGAATCGTTACGCTTGAAGGAAAGAAACTTGGCAGTCAATGCAGTCAATGATGTAATGATAAACGCGGTGACTGTCAGCTTGAGCAATGTTTCTTTGAGCCGACCGCAGAACATATAATCATACCCCGCAGGAAACTCGTAGCTGGCGCTCGTATTACAAATACCTAAAGAAGGTAATAATTCCCACACCAATATCAACGCGCCCAACAACCACAAAGCATTGACAATTAACGATACGACCGACAGTGTTTTGATCAAACGCTGCTCATCCTCCAGGCGGGCAACTCCTCCCATAGCAAACAGTGAGGCAACTGCGGTAAACAAGGTAGTTGTCAAGATGCGCCAATCTACTGGACCAGACAGAGTAGCCATGATTCCCATGAGAGCACAGACTGAGAAAAGGCTGATGGATATATATAACAAAAATTGGCGTACTTGTGATAACTGATTCGTTTGTTTCATGTTGTTACTATACCATAATGTTTATGTTAGCGCATAGCCCGAATCATCTGTCTCAGCTGCTCGACCGCTCGGGCGCGGCGCTCACGTGTCCAGTACGTATCAGCTGTCACTTTTTCACCATCAGCGGTGGTTTCTTGGAGGAAATGACCGACAATATGGCCATCCTTCAGCGCTGTCACATCAGGCACATACACTCGGGGCTGTCCATTCTCATCAGTACGAAGATGTGGTTTTAGTTTCTCGACCAATTTTTTATAGGTATCGTCATTGGTTTCGCGGGCATGGCGAATGTCGAGATAGTAGATCTTATCCAGCCCTTCGGTCTTGACAGCTTCATCGACGATTGGTGCTAGCTGCTGACACCACGGACACTGCTGAAAACCAA
>CAUSLL010000006.1:0-37547 GCA_963532835.1 uncultured Candidatus Saccharibacteria bacterium | reverse complement strand
GTTGAACAGGTTGCTTTTGCCGACGTTTGGCCGGCCGATCAAGGCGTCGCGGATGATGTCGTCAGGTGCGGTGTCGGTAGCTGGCGGGATGAGATCGGCGATGTTGTCGAGTAGCTCAGAGATACCAATGTTGTGTTCGGCGGAGGTTTTGATGACGGTTTTGATGCCAAGTAGTTTGAATTCGTCGGTGTGGAGTGAGCCTTTGAGGCCGGCTCTATTGGCGCTGAGGAGCACGGGCTTGCCGCTTTTTAAGGCTTTTTTGGCGAGTTGGCGATCAGCGTCTGATGGATAGACGGTGGAATCGACCATGACGAGAATGACATCGGCCGCGGCGGAGGCGTCGGCGATTTGGTCTTGGATGGTGGCTTCGAATTCGTCTTCGGCGGGCTTGAGGCCAGCGGTGTCGATGAGCCAGAACTCGGCGGTCGTGTCTGCTGAAGCGCGCCCGCCAACCGTCTCCTCCATGTCGAATGCATCTGGCAACGCCGTCCGCAGAGCTATCGACTTGTCAGAGAGGCTGGCGGTTGCGCCAGCACCACGCTCCTTCTCTGGAGTACTCTTTTCGCTTGCATCTCCACTGGAGATACTACGCGAGCGTTCGGCTGAAACGTCCGCTCCTCGCGAACGTTTCACAGCCTCCAGCGCAGGAGGTGTCGCGAGTGCCGCATTCTCATGAGGAGACGAAGCGCGGCGCTTATACGAAACTTTGCCAACAACGTTGTCGCGGGTGGTGCCGGCTTCGCGGGCGACGATGGCGGTGCGGGCGCGCGTCAAGCGATTGAATAGTGAACTTTTGCCAACGTTAGCTTGTCCGATGATGGCGACGGTGGGTAATTTATGAGACATAATTACGCCTATTATACCAGAGGCGCGGGGATTTGGCGAGGATAAGCGGTATGTGAAATGAGGCCAACCTTAGCCTGCCGGAGTGGGTATTACTGTAGCAACTGGTGTTGGGCTGCTTTCTGGTGCTTGTGAAGCGGTACACTCGGGACTGTTAGGAACTGCTGTTATGCCACCTTGCCCGTAGTAATTATAATATTTGTATAGTAGCGTGGTACCATCACAACCTTTCTCTACGGATGATATTGCACGCTTGCAGTCAGGTTCATCAAGACAGTTCTGGTCAACAGTCTGCCAATCGATATTGGACTGGTTGGTTGAGTCTAGCTCCGAGCTGATTGTAGATCCTTCTGTAGTTGCCGTTGGTGCTGTTTCTGTTATTGGCGCACCACAGCCTGAAATGGCTAGTCCGGCGCCGGCTACTACACCAAGCATAGCTCCTACTTTTTTCCGCCATAATCCACTATTATTTTCAATTGAAAATTTGTTACCTTCTCGCATGGTATGTCCTCCTATATATCTATACGATACACCAATCATTGACTTGGTGTCAATTTACTTTCCTGAAATTCCCCGCGTTTGATGTCACCGAGAGTGTAGCTACCGAAGTCTGTCCGGTGGAGCTTGGTGACGGTGTAGCCGAGGGCGGCGAAGGTGCGGCGGATTTGGCGGTTGCGGCCTTCGCTCATCTGAACAATCCAGCGGTGGTCGTCGCCCTCGTGCTGACGTTCCAGCGTCAAGCGGCTGGGACCGTCAGGTAGCTGCACGCCGAAGTCATTGATCATTTGCCGGTGGAGCGGCTGGAGCGGTTGGTCGAGTGTCACGAGATAGCGCTTGATTTTATAAAACGATGGGTGTGTCATCTGGTGGGCGAAGTCGCCGTCGTTGGTGAGGAGGATGAGCCCAGAGCTGTCTTTGTCGAGGCGACCGACGGGTTTCAAATGATGGAGGTCTTTCGGTAATAATTCGTAAATAGTCGGTACGCCGCCCTGAGAGGCACGCGAACAGAGGTAGCCGACAGGTTTATGGAGGAGGATGAGTTGGTGGGTTTGAGCGGTGAGTCGTTTGTTACCATAGCGAATGATATCAGTTGCGGTGATGCGTTGGCCGAGCTTGGCGGGCTGGTCGTTTACGGTGACCTTGCCCTGCTCGATCAGCTCGTCAGCCTGGCGGCGCGATACACCAAGCGCCAGCGCCACGAATTTGTTGAGGCGCTGAGTGGGTTCATGAGTCGGTGTGGTATTGTCTGGCATTTATGCTTGTGGTTGTGCTGGTGGAGGAGTTTGCGGCGGTTGTGGCGGCTGAGACGGAAGCGGATGCAGGACTGGAGCTGGTGGCGTATGAATCGGCGCAGCGTTTGTTGGCGCTTGCGGAGATGGACTAACTACCGGTGCTGCTGGAATAGTTGGAGCTGGTTGTCCTGGAGTGGCGGCACTTTGCAAGCTTTGTGGAGCTTGAAGCACTGGTGTCGTCACGGGAATGTGAGTAGGCTCTGCTGGAGTTTCAGGAGCTGGGGCAGCTGTCAACGTTGGAATGGTCTCTTCTGGAGTTTTATCAGTTTGCGGAGCTGGTGCTGTTTCCTCTGGAGTGTTGTCAGGTGTGGCTGACTGTGGTTTAAGATTTGGAATACCCTCTAATTCTTGTTCCATGAGTTTGGCAACATCTTCTGTCGGCGTCAGGCTGGCACCTTCAAGCGGGCGGATGACACGTTCACCCAGGTTGGCAGGACGTGGCGCCGAAGATGAGAAAGGCGCAGTTGGTTGTGGCAAGGTAGCTGGCGCTGGTGCGGCAGCTTGCAATGTTGGCTGTGGTGACAATGCTGAGACATCAGGTCGGACCGGCGGCATTTGGGGTGATGGTGACATGGTTGGGGCTGGAGTCTGCTGAGGCGCCGCTGTTGCTGGTTGCGGTTGCGGTGCTGGCGTAAGTCCCGGAACATCGCCCAAAACTTCGTGCACGGTGCGGACGACGTCTTCGATGCCGACTTGGGATTTCACGAGATATCGGTCAGCTCCTAGCTGTTCACCGCGGGCTCGTTGGTCTTCTGAGGACAAGGCGGTCATGATGATCACTTTGATGTCTTTGGTTTCGGTGGCAGACCGCAAGATATCTAGCATGTCAAAGCCAGAAATTTTCGGCATCATCACGTCGCTCAGGATGAGCGCTGGCCGTTCTTTGATGGCCATGGCGAGCGCTTCTTCGCCATCACCTGCGGACACGATGTCGTATCCTTCTGCTAATAATCGTACGCCATAGATTTCGCGTAAACTTTTGTCATCTTCAACGAGTAAAATTTTTGTCATATCTACTACCTACTATACGATATTATTATTAAAATTGCTATCATTCTTATGCTTTTATGAATTATTGGTTCTCCGCGGTATGCTGATGGCGCGACGGCTGGTCTCTAGATGATGTTCGATGTCGGCAAGCGTGGTGTGTTCTGGGCTAGTTGATGTTGGTTGCGGCTGTGGTGGTTGGTTGGGCTGGACAGGCGGCTCAGTGACCGGGGCAGGTTCGGTTAGCTGCGGAGGCTGTTCTATCGGTTGCTGGGGTTGAGGCGCCACTGGCGGCTCAGCGGGTGTGACGACAGGAGCTACTGGAGTTTGCGGTTGATGGTACTGAACTGGCGTCGGCTGCAAGGATGCTTCTTTGTGAGCGGCTTCTTCTTTGGAAATTCGCGGTATTTCCAGAAAGAAAGTACTTCCCTTGCCGTACTCGCTCTCGACACGTAAATCGCCCGACATGCTTTCGGCGAGTCGGCGGGACAGGTACAGTCCCAGGCCGGTACCGCCAATTTCACGAGTGGCTGAATTGTCAACCCGATAAAACTTTTGGAAAAGATGCGGCACGTCTTCTGCGGGGATGCCTAGGCCAGAGTCCATCACACTGACAACCACCTTTGACGAGTCGCCAGTGACGTCAACCACCACCTCGCCTTCTTTGGTGTATTTAATGGCGTTTTCTATGAGGTTGGCGGTAATTTCCCGGAAATGGTCGGGGTCGACAAAGGCATAATAAATAGGCTGTAAGTGCTGATCAGCGGAATCTTTGGCCAACGCGTGTGGCCGGAACGAATAGAGCAGGTTTTTCTCGGCGGCTTTGTGCGCCAGACCCTCAAAGATGTCTGCCACAAAATCAGTGACGTTAAATAGCTTTGGTTCATCTTTGAGGCGTCCGTCCTCGGCTCTACTGATATCCAGCAGGTCTTGGAATAATCGGCCCAGGTGTTGAGCGGAGGCGTGCGCTTTGGTGATGAAGTCGCGTGCTTTGTCGTCAATTTGGGCAGTGGCTGGGTTGAGCGCTAGGCCTAGATACCCCTCGATGGAAGCCACGGGCGTGCGCATCTCGTGGCTGGCAGTGGAGATGAACTCGGCCTGCTCTCGCTCTTCGGCGCGTTCTTTGGAAATGTCGCGGAACACAATGATGACACCTTCCTTTTGTGGGCCTATGGGAGAACTGACGATGGTGATCGGTAGTCGTTTGTCTGAAGAGGTTTTGAGAAATAGGTTGTCGCTGTGGGTGGGCTGGTTTGAAGACAATGCTTGAGCAACGGGATGTTTGCCTTCTGGGATGTCAGATCCGTCTTTGAGCACCAGTTTGAGGACACTTTGCCAACTCAGACCCAAAGCGTCGCCTTTGTCCCAGCCGATCATCTGTTGTGCGGCTGGATTGATGAGCTCAATGATACCATCATTGGAAATAGCCATCACGCCGTCGTCGATGGTATTGATGACGACATCAGACTTACCTTCGGCAGAGGTTAGTCTATTTTCCAGCTCAGTAAATCGGTCATCAAGCTTTTTCTGCGGTTGGTATCGCCATAGAACAATGCTCAGGACGAGTGGCATAACACCAAGCACCGCGCTGATGGTTATCTGTTCCAGTGTCAGTGGCGTTTCCAAATGAATCATGGCGATGTGCGCCACGACTAACAAGATGATGCCACCAGTCAGCCACAGCCCAAATACTGCAGCAAAGATAGTCACCATGAGCCAGAGGCTGGTAAATGGAGAATAGATGCCGCCGCTGGTGGCGATGAGTGCGGCGATGGTGATGATGAGCGACGCATAGGTGGCGCATGCCAGGTAGGCGCGTTGTTTTTTAGGCGTCCAAACACAGAGACTAAGCGCCCAAACTGCGGACAATACGCTGATGGTGGCGGCCAAGTCAGTCACTGAATCGCCAATAGTAAAGCGATAATTGCCAGGCAAAAAGCGAGCTGATGCGTATGTGAGGAGAATGAAGAGATTGACTAGTAGCGAGGCTTTGCTGAGACGGCGCAGCCAAAATTTGGAAAATGTTCTGTCAGACTGCCCCACCCTCGATTCTTTCATGATATTAAGTATAGCGTCAAACTGTGGTAAAACGCAAGCGCGTCTCTGTTGGCTGGCGCGGCGGGGTATAGACAAAAGCGGCTGCGTCATGGTATGATGCTTAGTGTTGGCCTCATCGTCTAGCGGTTAGGACACCGGGTTCTCATCCCGGCAACCGGGGTTCGATTCCCCGTGAGGTCACCACAGAGAAATTATCAGTACTGCCCTCTTGGGCAGTACTTTTTAGTATTGCAATGATTTGTTTTGAAAGCTGTGTTCTTGTGCTACTCACCCAGTTGTTCGATCACCTCCAGTAGCTTCCGAGGTGTGATGTCAGCTTTGATGAGGTAGCCGTCGATTCTGGGCAGTAGCTGCGACTTGGATTGGTCGTCTTGCTCAAAATTGGTCATGATGAGAATCTTGCTGTTAGGCACTAGATCGGTTTCGCCGTTTCTGAGGGCGTCCAAGATCTGGTCGCCGCGCTGTTCTGGCAACATCAAGTCCAAAATGATCAAATCGTACGGCTGGTTACGCGCCGCCACCAAACCGTCGTTGCCGTCCACCATCCAGGTGACGGTGTAGCCGGCACGCTCCAGGCTGCGCACGTACATTTCGCCGATAAATCTGTCGTCTTCGATGCATAAAATTGTTTTGATCGCCATGATTACTCCCTATACATTTTGTGATTTTTTATCCACCCGCCGTCAGTGCGAATGAGCCGATTGTTTAGCTGGCCGTCTTCTAATAATTTTTCTTTCACCGAGGCATAAACGGGGATGGTGAAAGAAAAAATTGAGCCCTGGTTCTCTTGGCTGCGTGCGGAGATGCTGCCGCCGTGAGATTCGACAAAGGCTTTACAGATGTACAGGCCGATGCCAGTGCCGGCCACTGTTTCGCGTGATCGGTGTGAGCGGTAAAATTTGCGAAAGAGGTTTTTGATCACGCCAGCTGGCATACCGACGCCGTTGTCTGAGACGGAAACTTCTACAAATTCGCCTTTTTGCACGGCGGAAACTTGGACAACTCCGCCTTCGAAGCTGTATTTGATAGCATTGTCGATGAGGTTGGAAATCACTTCCCCGATGCTACCACGGTCGGCTGCGATGGTCGGTAAATTACTGGGGATGGATACATTCAACATGCGGTGCTGGGCTGAGGCGCGCAGCTGCATGTCGTCAGCGATGGTGGCGTAAATGGCCTCCAGTGTGTCCTCGCGTAGATGCACGTACAGGTGGTGCCGATCGAACTTTGAAACATTGAGGATGTTATTGATATAGCTGGACAAGCGATTAGCGGAAACGGTCAGACGATTGAATAATTGCGGTTCGTCGTCCCGCAGGCGGTCGTGAAGTTCTTGTTCCAAGATGTCCAAGTAACCGCGAATAACAGTGATGGGTCCACGGAGTTCGTGTGCTGCAAAGGCGATGAAATTGAGATCCTCTTCTTCGGGTAAGTATTTGGCGGAGCGATCAAAGAGGATGATGACCGTTTCGCCGGCTGCACCTTTTTCGTAGGAAGCGCTGACGTCATAGAACTTTTGTGGCGCGGAGGTTTTGGATTGAGCTGGTACACGTGTCCACTGGTGGTGAGCGGTGATGTTGTCTTTAGCAACTTCCTGGATCCACTCGTTGATGGAAATTTCGTCAATAAAGTCCAGCCCTAACGCCAGCACACCGTCCATGCTGGAGACCACAGGCGCGGTTTCATTGGCAAAGATGATGTTTTTTTGGTGGTCCAATACGACGATGCCGCACGGAGTGTGATTGAACGACTGAATGATAGCGTCAAGTTGAGACGAAGCTTTTTGGGCAGTTGGTTTGGCGGGCGCACCGTTGGTATAGATGGCCTCGAGCACGGTTTGGAAACCAGTGCGTGCGTGTGTTGGCGAGTTGATCTTGGCTGGCTTTTCGGCGGTTAGCTCACCTGTTTTGTAAGCTGCAGCGTAAAGCACGTCGCGCATTGGTTTGCTGATGAACGGTGTGATGGTTACTGTGCCAATGACACCTCCGGCTGCGCCGAGGAGGATGACGACGTACCAGTTGACCTCGACAGCCGCTAAGTTTGTCAATATGAGATGAGTGATGGTCGCAAAAGCAGCAGCGATGCCGACAGGTACCAGCAATAATAATACTAACCGACGCATGTAATATCGATTGTAGTCGCGAATTGATCGGCGACGGGTTACTGCCATGCAATGCTTCCTCGCCCCGGTGTAAAGGCGGCGATCCATGTCTGGCCGCGGTTCAGCGCGATGTCTTTGCCAGCGGCGTCGACCAATTTCAATTCGGCGTTTTCGTTGTCACGCTTCCAGGTGGCTTGAGCTACGACACCATTTTGGAAGATGTATGCTTTGCCGGTGCCAACAGTGGTGACGTCCTCGTAGCCTTCACGACTGCCTGGGCGATGCTCAACGTTCACCTCCAGCGCTACGATGCTGTTTGGCGCAATTTGCCCAGCCTCGGCGTCATTGTGCGGCTGCCCTGCTAGCGTGCGAGCGTAGGTATTTGAATCTTTGTTGTAGGTGTAATTGGTGTTAAATAGTGGACCGCTGAAATTGATAGCAATCTGAGTTGCATTTGGCGTTTCAGCAGGCTTGCCATCGGCGCGCTTGAACCCGGTGAATACTGATTCGTTGTGGCCTTTGGCAGAGTTGGTTTGATCAATCTTCTCACCTGAGGTGTAGGCATTGTGTGGCGCGCGTCGATCATTGGCCCGCCAATACGAATTGCCATTGCTGAACTCGTCGATATCGTGATATTTGCCGTTACGAACTGTGCTGAGGGCGTTGGCGCTACCGCCAACATGGAAAATTGAGGCCTTGTACGGCGTTGACCACTGCAGATAGTACAAGCGCAAGCTGCGCACTGGACCAATTTTGGCTGGCTTGTTTCCCTGGTACAATGCAAAGAAACGAGTAATTCCACCTTCAGCCACGGCTTCATAGACGATGCCGGCTTTTGATAGTCCAGACTGTGGTCGCGCGTTAGGGCTGTTCTCAACGATTACACCAGCGACGGGAGCTTTGACGGCATTTGCGTCAGCTACTTCCAGGCCGGTCAGTGCCGAATAGAACTTCTCTTTTGGCTTTTTTGTGCCAGCAAAAAATGGCGAACCGCTGTCTGATTGGACGGAATACATGGCGATGATGAAGATAATCGCAACAACCGCCGCGCCTACGACGAGTGCCAATGCCAAATGGTGTTTGTGGACCCACTGAGTGAACGCTTTAAATTTAGAGTGATTGATGAGTTTATCCTGAGGAATTCGAGGCTTTTCCATATGATTAGTATAGCATGTCGCTTATGCTAATAAAACTAAGACAAGGTGCGTCGGCCTTCGAGTGCGTGCGACAACGTGATCTGATCAGCGTATTCTAGGTCGACTCCCACAGGGATGCCGCGAGCCAGTCGCGAAACAGTCAGCGTCAACCCAGCTTCTTGGATGTATCGCTGTAGAAACAGCGCGGTCGATTCACCTTCTACTGAGGCATTGGTGGCGATGATGATCTCAGTGACGCCGTCATTTTTGATGCGCTCAATCAACTCGGGAATGTGAAGCTGTTCTGGTCCGATGCCGTCAATTGGTGAAATCGCTCCACCCAGCACGTGGTAGGTGCCGTCAAACTGACCAGTGCGCTCCAGCGCCATGATATCCAACGGTTCTTCGACGACGCAGACGAGCTGGCGATTGCGGCGGCTGTCAGCATAAAGCGGCGATACGTCATCGCCATCGTCAATCAGCGCAAAGGTCACCGGACACGTTTTGACGCGTTGATGCAACTCATTTAACGCTTGAGCTAACCTTTTGGATTGTCCTGGCTCGCGCCGCAAAGCAGCATAGGCGTAGCGTTCGGCGGTTCGCGGACCAACTCCCGGTAGATTACCAAATTCATCAATCAACGCCGTCAGCGCTTTTGGCAAAATATGAGCACTCATTATTGAGATTAGATGCCCAGGTTACCCAAGCCGCCCATCAATGGCTTCATTGTTTCAGCAGCAACTTCTTGCGCCTTTGCTAGACCGTCGCGCACTGCAATTTGAATCCAGTGCTCAAGCTGTTCGATGTTGTCTAGATCTACCATATCAGGATTAATCTTGACTGATTTGATTTTCAATTCACCAGTGATCTGAACGATGACCGCGCCATCACCAGCCTCTACTTCGATGATTTCTTTACCAAGTTGTTTTTGTGCTTTACGTAGCTGTTGCAGCATTTTCACCTGATCAAAAGCCATAATGTTCCTCCTTCAATTAACTCACTTATTATACCGCATTATTCACTAAGTTTGTAGACATAAAACCGATCGCCCGCCTCAGCCCAATCATTGGTGATGACGCGCGTGATAGTTCCTGGGATGCCAGTGATATTTTGGCGAGCAGCGCGCGTGACGACTACTACTTCTTCTTGAGCACCCTCTGCTGGCAGGCCGTCGCTGATGGATATTGCTCTATTATGCTTATTCATGTGGTTGGACAAGGCGTCGTAGAGCGGTTTTTCGGCAGCTGCTACGACAAATATGTATTTTTTGTTTGCAGCGTCACGCAGTAGTGTGTCACGCACAAGGCTCAAATCTTTGGAATGTTCGCGCACGGCGTCGGGTAGATCGTGGTAACTGTGGACGTATCGATTGACACCACTCAGGGTCATGACACCGACCAAGATGATCATCAGTACCAGTCCGGTGCCACGCGCGTATGGGTTCTTTGGGAATAATCGATACCATTCGTACAGCAGTCGTTCTACGCCAGTAGCCAGCAAGATAAACATTGGCACAGAGATGATCATATTGACTTGAGGCGCCAGGGCGAGTAGCGGCAATGACAAAAATAGCCAAATGTTGACCACGTAGGACCGAGCGGTGTGCCAGTTGCGGAAAGTGATGATCATGCCGAGGAGCATCAGTGCTACGGTGCTGACGTCGATAGCTGGTAGCACTTGCCCATTAGAGATGTATGGCACTGGCCAGAGATAGGTTCGAACGATAATTTTGAGGTTTGCTAAGACATCAAAGTTGAGTGATGACCAGCCTGACACATCCAGCAAGAAGCCGTGATTTTTCAGGCAGAAATACACTAGCGGCGCGCTTACCAGCAGAAAGACGATGAATGCTGGCGTCCAGCTAGCGCGATACTTTCGTGAAACGATGATGTAGCGCGTGTATGGGTGCAATAATGCCACTAGGATGAGACCAAGGTTGAGGTACCAGAAAAATGGCGTGTATAGGCTAGCGGCCATGACGGCGGCGAGGAGGATTTTCCAGAGCTGGGCGAACTTGGCTTTTTGGATGATGAGGCTAGCGAACAGCAAAATCAATGACGCCGTGGTGATGTAGATGATGCCAGGGGTGAAGCTTTGTGCTAAGTAGATGAATTGACCAGTGGCGATCATGAGAGAAAGCGACAATACGGCGATACCTGGTTTGAACCAGTGCCTGAGGAGGAAAAAGAGTGCCAGGGCTGCCAAACACATCAGTGTGACGGCTGGTAACTTGATGGTGAGTGTGCTGACGCCAAATAGCAAGAACAGTGCTGCTTGGAATGCGTGCAGTGGTAGATTGACGATGGACCAATTGCCTTCCATGAGCAAGTTGGTTCGTGCGACCATGTTGATCTCTGACTGGCTAATGCCGCCCGGCGCGTACAACAACGCCACGCTGATGACCGCAGAAAATATCAATATCAAAGCACTGTAGCCCCAAAGATAGCGCCAACGGTAAAGAAACAGATGAGACAGAGTTTTCTTTTTCACTGCGGTTTATTATAGCATGTTTCGTTAATCGTGTCGTCTGTCGAGGCTCATGAAACGCAGGCGTTCTGGGTGGAAGTACAATTGGACTTTGCCGACCGGACCGTTACGGTGCTTGGCGATGATGAGGTCGGTGATATTTTGAACCTCTGGATTGTCTGGTTCGTAGTAGCCTGGACGGTAGATAAAGCTGACAATGTCGGCGTCCTGCTCAATGGATCCGGATTCACGCAGGTCGGCCAGCTGTGGAATTGGTGGCGTGCGCGACTCGACGGAACGGCTCAGCTGACTCAGGGCGATCAGCGGCACGTTAAGCTCACGAGCGATCAACTTTAGGCCGCGGGAAATTTCCGACACTTCCTGAACGCGGTTGCCGTTGTGATTGTTGGTGGCCTGCATCAGCTGCAAGTAGTCGACGATGATCAGGCCAATTTCGCCTTCATGCGCCAGGCGGCGAGCTTTGGTACGCATTTCCAAAATGCTGAGGCCCGGTGTATCATCGATGTAAATCGGCGCCTCCGCCATCTCGCCCATGGCCTCCGACAGTTTAGTAAAATCATTATCACTCAAGTTTCCGGTGCGAATATTCCAGCTGTCAACACCTGAAGCGTCCGCCAGCATGCGGTCGACCAATTGCTCTTTGCTCATCTCCAAGCTGAAAAATAGCACCGGCTTTTTCTCAATTGTCGCTACATTGTACGCCAAGTTGGTTACCAGTGTGGTCTTACCCATGGCCGGACGAGCCGCCAGGATGATCAAGTCGGAACGCTGCAGTCCGGCGGTCATGTTGTCGAGGTCGCGGTAACCAGTGCGAATGCCACGGAGCGTGTCTTTGTTACGATGCAATTCTTCGATTCGGTCAAAGCTGTCAGTCAGAATATTTTCCAGGCTAATCAAATCTTGCTTGAGTGATTGGTCGGAAACGCTAAATAGTTCAGCTTCGGCCTTTTCTAACAATTCCTGAGTTGTTGTCGATTCGTCATAGCCGAGCTCAGTGATGTCAGCGCTGGCTTTGATGAGTCGGCGTCGTACGGCTTTTTGCGCCACCATCTCAGCATAGGCTTCAGCGTGCGCAGCGGTCGGTACATAGTTGGTGAGCTCCGTCAGATATGCCGAGCCACCGATAAGGTCCAATTCATCCTTACGTTTGAGCTCATCTGTCAAGGTCAACAGGTCGACTGGCTTGTGCTTTTCAAACAAGCGCATCATCCCGGCGAAAATCAGTCCATGATTTTTATCATAAAAATCAGCAGGATGCACGTGCTCAGTCGCATCTGCCAAGACTTCTTCGTCGATCAATATCGCGCCCAGCAAACTCTTTTCGGCATCCAAATTTTGCGGCGGTAATTTACCAGATGATGTATGTTGACTTGCTTCACTCATTTATAATTCCTCCAACTTCACTTCTTCGCCACCGCCCATCATAGCAGCGATTTCCGCCAATTTTTCGTCTTCAGGTGGTTTCTGCTCTCCAATTATATCAATTTCTAGCTCCATCCCCGCCTCTGCAGTGATGATTTCTGCCAGTAGCGGCCGATTTTTGGCATCATCTAATTTTTTCTTGTAAAACGCACTGCCCGCAAAAATAGTTAGTTTATCTCCGTCAAACGCCCACTGACTTTTCTGGAGCAGTGATGACAGGCCGACTGATTTCTCCTTGGCTTGTTCGATCACCTTGTGCCAGTCCAGTTCCAGCGGTGTGCTAGATTTATGTAGTTTTGTGGGCGGTTTTTTGGTTAATTGGGCTGGTTGGGTGTCTTTGCTTTTGGACGTTTTTTTCACTGGCTCAGTTGATTTGGTGCTTTGATTTTTCGGTGATTTTTTTGCCGATGGAGTTGGCTCGGCTGAGGTTGAGATGACGGTTGGCGTTGCGGTGGCAGCTTGAGCAACCGTTTTCTTTGGTGCGGCTGGTTGAGCGTGATGTTTCATGAAAATAGTCAATAATTTCAGGTCGGGGTGCGAATGGCGATCGACCTCGATGAGCTGCTGGATGAGTTCAACAAGCTCTGGGTTTTTACGCAGCCTGGTGCGAGCGATTGACAATAACTGGTGTGATACCACAGTCGGGCTGATGCCACTTTGCTCTAGCTCTTGCAGAATGCTAAGGATGCGCGCAGTATCCTCTGATTGATACACATCAAGGAGTTCTTCTAGCGTGGCTGCGTCGCTCAAGCCTAAGTATTCCGTAACCATGGCGGTAGTCAGTGGCTGGTCGGGTGTAGCTAAAATTGATAGTTGATCGAGCATACTGATGCCGTCGCGAAATCCACCGCGCGAACGTTCAGCGATTAGTCGTGCGGCGTCCGCCTCGATGGCAAAGCCCTCTTTTTCGGCGATAGCCATCAGCTGGCGTGCCATGACGTCGACTGAGATGGGGTGAAAGAAAAATTGCTGAACGCGGCTGAGGATGGTGGCGGGCAGCTTGTCGGCGTCGGTGGTCGCCAGGATGAATACCACGTGTGCTGGCGGTTCCTCCAGGGTTTTTAATAGTGCGTTGAAGGCAGGCTTGGACAACATGTGAACTTCGTCGATGATGTAGATTTTCTTTGGTGCGGAAACGGGTGCGACCTGAGCTTTTTCACGTAGGGCGCGGATGTCGTCGACGCCGTTGTTGCTGGCGGCATCAATTTCGATGATATCCAGGTGCGAGGCTTCCTCGTCGTACGGCAGCTTATTAATTTCATGCGCCAAAATGCGCGCCACGCTGGTCTTGCCGACGCCGCGCGGACCCGTCAACAAATACGCGTGGGCGATTTTCCCCTGCTCCAGCGCTCGGCGCAAAATGTTGGTCACATGATCTTGTCCCAACACCTCGTCCAAGCTACGACTGCGATATTTGCGGTACAGTGCTTGACTCATTACCTATGTATTATAGCGCAAAGTGTGAGATTAGTAAGCTATTTAGCGGTTAGGAATGGGCACTTCTTCACCGCTCTCTAAAATCATGGTCTTTCTTGGCCATAGTTCTATCGGTCTGTCAATATACGGTAAGTCAGTTGCTTCTGCGATGGCCCGCATAGCCATGTCTATCGGTGCACGTAGGGCCTGGCGTCGAAACTCACGGTCTGTCGAAGCGGTATAGTCTCTGTACGCTGCTGTATAGTCAATAGGATCACCCAGAGTAACGTGGATTTGCTCATCTTGTGGCATGTATGCATCCAGATCAGTAGGCCACGGCTCGTAGCGAATACCTACTGGCAATAAGTTAGGCTCCACCCCCCCTACATTTGCGTCAAATAAAATTCGTGACGCACCCGTTCGCCCTTTGGTTACCTGAGCGTCACCTGTGTATGCACCTTCTGGAAAGATGAGCAGTGAGCGTCCGTCAAGTAACGCGCGTCTGGCCATTTCGAGCCCAGTTTTCAAATATTCTTTTCCGCCATGTACTTCAAGTGGTATCGTATGCAGCGCATTTTCTATCATTAGTCGCCGCACTGCCGTGTCCACAGAACTATTTTTATACGCCAATCGTGAGCTAATGACAACGTCACAATCCTCCGGCAGACTTGCTGGTATGGCAAAGATATCGCGCATGCAAGCATGATTGGCGACGAATACATTCGGGCCTTCTGGCATGTCGTCAAAGCCGTGGGTAGTAATGGCCATTTCCCGACCTATAGTCTGTAAGAGTGGCTTCTTTCCCTCGTTCACATCTGCCTCGCTTTCAAAGCTTGCTTAACAGCGCGCGCCACTAAGCGATGTCCTTTTGCTGAAAAATGAATACCATCCGACAGTGGTATGAACGGCAGCTCAATATACTCACCAAGCGAATCTTTATCTCTCAAGATTTCTTGTCGTATTTCTTCTGATTGTTCCGTGAACTCTGGACCAGAATCTTCATCAGTTGAAAATGCTGGTGGCAGGATATATATGATGTTAGTACCGTGAGCCAGTTTTTGATAATCTATTAAATCTTGGATGATAGCTTGTGCCGTCCTATTGTATTGCTGTTGTAAATCGTTAGTGCCAAGGGCGATGATGACGATGTCCACATTGCTCGCCTGTTGCAAAGCTTCTGCAAACGTATGTTTACCATTTTTGTACGGCTTTGCCTTACAGAAATCTCCCGCTACACGGCCCGATAGTCCGTTTGCAATGATGTGCGCTTTGCCTCGTAATTCTTGCTTTAGACGGTTGACCCATCGGTCGCTATACCGCACTCGCGGCCCCACAAACGTGTCTCCCCAGACGTTAGAATCGCCATAAATAAGAACCCTTTTGCTTGCGTGGTTGCTACTCATATATAAACTCCGTTTTTCATATTATACCATGTTCTGTCAAAACAGCGTCAGTTGCGTGTTAGGTATCTCAAGATCAACCGTACCCTGCGCTATTTGCGCCCGGTGTCCGATAAACCTTTTCACGTTATACGCCAGTAGTTGCCCGTCATATTCAGTGATGAGCACTGAGCCGATGACGCTAACAACCGTGCCAGCCAAGACTGTATTACCTGTCATATCAATCAAACTGCTGAGGTCTCGACCCTCAGTATGAAAATAATCTTCGCACATGATAAGCGTTCGGCTTGGGAAATCCAGCCCCAATTTTTGCTGAATATACACCAATGCGTCAGCTAGGGCTTGTTCTGCCGTCGCATCATCGAGCGGCTGCTTGATCAGCCCCAGTTTTTTACTGGCAGCCACTGTTTCCATGATGCCACTCAGACTGGCAATTTTCGCCTCATATTGCCGGGCGATCAACGCCGAAGCGAACGTCTCCAGTTTCAATGCCAGCCGTGCCCCCTGTTCTAGCAGCCGCCGAATACCGCGCGCTTCCTGCGAAATGCCGACCTTTATCAACTCTGGTGAAAAATACGCCAAATACAAAAAATGTGGAGTTTGATTGATTTTTTGCTGCTGCGCCGACACCGAATCGGCGTGATAAAACGCTGGATTAAATCCAGTTCGGTTACGGCATTTCAAGCAATTTTCATATTTCTCATCAACCGTGGCACCGTCAGGACAAATCTGGCTGCAGTGATTATCAAAATCCAGCCAGCCGGTGCAATATTTGGTGGAAACATCAAACATCAGCGACAACTCCTGCCCCATAACATCACGGCGCTCAGCCTTGCCATCGATCTGCCACTCTAAAAATGGCCGATTCTCAGCGTCAAAGCTAGCGTAGCTTAGTAAAAACTCCTCAGGCATAGCACAATTATATCAAAAACCGCCCGGCAACTGCGCGGACGGTTTCAAGTGTAAAAATAGGCTACAACGCTGCTTCAACGGCTGCCCACGTAGCGTCAGGATTGTCCTCTGGCACGATGATGGTGACTTGGTCGCCGATGTTGATGCGGAAGAAGGTTACACTGGCGAGCAAAATGCGATACTCACGGCCATTAGCCTCGACGTAGTAGACGCCGTCATGTTGTACCAGTGTACCGATGACTTGCTTGCGTGCCACTGGGCCGATTTGCTTGTAGATGAAGCTACCGTCGTCAGCGATGGTTAATTTCAAAATATCGCCCTCAACCAGCTTTGATTTTGAGGCGTAGTTGGCTGGGATTGGGTAATTTTTGCCGTCTGGGCCGAGCATAGTCTGACCGTCAAACACGCCCTCGACGACCTTGCCGGTTACGTCTTCAGTCGAGGTTTTTGGTGTAACAACTTGACCGTCATCACCGATGATGCTGATCAATAGTTCTTTTGCCGCTGCCAAATTGGTCTCTGCCTCTTGTATCAATGAGCGAAGCCGCTTTACTTGTTTTTCTGGTAGTTCAGACATAGTGATTCTCGCATTTCCCTGTCTATTTTTGATAGTTCTCGTTCTATATATAGCATAGGAAAAAGGTTAGGTCAATGCTTACATAAGCAAGTTATTTCAGATTTCCACAGCATTTTAAGGGGTGCTTGCAAAACTGTTGCAAATTTTACCCTTGCAATCAAAATACCGCCCATGGTATAGGGCGGTATAATGATTTCGAAAACAAATTGGCGTTATGTTCAGAATGAAATTAGCTGAGCTCGACGCTAGCGCCAGCGTCTTCCAGAGTCTTCTTAGCAGCTTCAGCTTCGTCTTTTGAAACTTTTTCCTTGACTGGTGCTGGTGCGCCATCAACGATAGCTTTAGCTTCACCCAGACCCAGGCCAGTGATTTCTTTGACAGCCTTGATGACTGCAACTTTCTGAGCACCAGCGTCTTTCAAGGTGACGGTGAACTCAGTTTTTTCGTCAGCTGCAGCAGCGTCACCGCCAGCAGCTGGACCAGCAACAGCGACAGCTGCAGCAGCTGGCTCGATGCCGTACTCTTCTTTCAAGTGGTTTTTCAATTCGTTAACTTCCAGAACTGTCAATTTGGTCAGTTCTTCAGCCAATTTCTTAATATCAGCCATGATATGTCTCCTTAGATTATTAATTGATTGCTAAACTTAAGCCGCAGCTTTGGCTTCGATGCCGTCCAAAAGTCCGTGCAAATTGCCGCCCAGCGCGCCCACAGTGTCGTGGACTGGTGACAACAGTTGTGCCACCACTTCGGCGACAAGCTGGTCTTTGCTTGGTAGACCCGCCAGTGCTTTGATGTCAGCTTCGTTGATGCTGAGGCCTTCACCTGAGAAACCACCAGCCAACTGCAGTGCTGGATGCGTCTTTGCAAACGTGTCCAAAACTTTCGCTGGCATGACCTCGTCTTCCGCACTGATGGCGTAGACCAATTGGTCAACCAGGAGGTCGGTATCGGTTTCTTTGTAGGTGTCGACGCCCTCTAGTGCTACGCGTACCAAGCGGTTTTTAACCACCTTGATGACCACGTTTGCCTCGCGGGCAGCCTTGCGCAGCTCTTGTAGTTCAGCCACGCTCAGCCCCTGGTACCGCGCAAATGCTGTACCTTTAGCGTCTTTCAGAAGCTCGGTTAGTTCAGCAACCAAAGTTTGTTTTTTATCGCGTGAAATTGCCATAAAAATCCTTTCTTTGATTGAGTTAATTTCATTCTTTTCGCCAATTTGTTAACGTGCGGTAATGGAGAATCAAAAAGACGTCTTTGATTCTCGCACTACCAAAGACGTCAAATAAAACTGTTCGTTTCATCCCTCGGCGGCATATTTACATCTGTTTATCAGCCAGATCGCCGCTGTCTTTGGTAATGTTCTTCACCATTGTAGCAGAAATGACAACGAAATGCAACAGGCAGATTATATCAAACCAAAGAGAAAGCCCGCTCCGTAGTGGAGCGGGCGGGCGAACCTCCTTTCTCTCTGTATCCTGTGTCCTCTCACCGAGGGATGCTAGCTATGACGACTAGCATCCCTCGGCCGGTATGTCACTCCTTGTGGGAGCGACGCCGCTGAGCCTCGACGAAACCGCCGAAGCCTAGGCCTACGATAACCAGACCTGCTGATATCTTAATCAGCAGGTCGCCGTTGGTGCCGGTGTGCGCCAGCCCCCCTCCCGGCCGCTTGTGCGGCGGCTGAGGGGGAGTCACGACCTCCTGACCCCGCGTAGGGGTCGGAGAGGCTGCGGGCGCTGGCACCGAAGGCGTGGCCCTCGGTGTTGGGGTTGCCGTTGCGCTGGGCGACGGGGTTACCGTCGGGGTTGGCTCCGGCGTCGGCGTTACACTTGGTGTCACTGACGGGGTCGGCGAAGGTGTAACCTCCGGAGTCGCCGAGGGTGTCGGCGACGGTGTGTCCGTTGCGCTGGGCGACGGGGTTACCGATGGCGTCGGCTCCGGACTTGGAGTCGGCGTAGGTTCTGGTGTCGGCTCCGGTTTCAGGAGGTAGCTTGCGCCACCTCCTGCCTCTGACCTCCGCACGGTGGCGGAGGTGTCCCAGGTTTTCTCCTGGGAAGTGATGGTAACGGAGTCGGTCCATGGACCCGGATCGCCCGGATCCACGGACAGAGACAACTCAAAACGAGCCTTTTCGTCTGTGTTGAGCTGAACCTTGATGGTTACGGTAGTGGAGGTGCACTCCACTACCGTAACGGGAATACGGTGGGTGTACTGGGGCTGACCCCAGACACCTGCCGTGCTGTACACAGCGGCTTGCCCCGCTGGCGCAGGGCAAGCAAACTCCTGACCTGGAGATGTCAGCACATCCCGGACCAGGAACTCTTGGTTGTCCTGGGTGGCGGTGGGTAAAACCACCGTCACTGTGACTCGGGAGGGGTTGTCCTGATGGACAACCCCCCACTTGGAAGTTCCAGGTCCAGGCTGCTCGCAGCCTGGACACTGGGCGACATAAATCTGGGTCCGACGGATCTGGCCGTCGATTTCCCAGATGAGGTCCCGGGTCTCCCCGGGGACCAAGGTGTCCTTCATGGACACCCGCCAGTACGCGAACCCCTCGAAACTGTGCTTCGAGGGGTCCTCAACGGCATCAGTCAGCGTAACGCTGACCTTGCCGTCGGCGTAGACGGCGTGGGCAATGACCTCGCCGCCGTCTGTGGTCAAGTCTACTGGGGAGCCATTACTTCCCAGTTCTTGCGGTGGGGTGAAAGTGATGCTATCACCCGCGCAGTGACCCTCGCTGAGGGCCAGGCCAAACCCGAACTCCACGGCTTTGTAAGCCGCGAAGTCGCGTCCATCGAGAGTGCGGATGTACTCCGCACTCACTTCTTCCGACCCAATGGGTCGCGGGGTGCACGACGACGTTGTTGTCGTCGTGTCGGTGCTCTCGGGGGCAGCAGCTGCTGCCCCCGAGAAGCCAAGAGTCAAGGCTAACAGCGCAAACAGCGCTACCAGCCCGCCACGTCTCCTGAATGACACGGGAATCTCCTAAATATAGGGATGAAAGGATACAGATGTTAAAGTACATTTCGGTTCGCGTCCAGCTGGGCTGGCAAGCGAATCAAAAAGGACTCTAGCACATCAGCATCCAACTGGGCTTTAGTATTCTAGCATAAAATGTAGAAAAATGCAATACCCCCACGGCTACCTCGGCGACGTCACCCCAGTAAAAATCCCGCCATGATCGGCGGGATTTGATGGGTTAAACTGCGAGATTAACTATGTCTAGAGGTTGTTTTCAACTTTGATACCAGGACCCATGGTAGTAGTCACAGCAACACTTTTGACGTAGGCGCCTTTGAGACTGCTTGGTTTTTGGGCGTTCAGGCTGCTCAAAAATGCGCGGGCGTTGTCTTGCAATTTGTCTGCACCAAACGACACCTTACCGACGCTCAAGTGAACGATGGCTTGTTTATCGACACGGTACTCCACCTTACCAGCTTTGGCTTCGGTGACGGCAGTCGCCACGTCTGTTGCTACGGTGCCAGACTTTGGATTTGGCATCAAACCACGTGGACCGAGCAAGCGAGCGTATTTACCAAGTTTTGGCATGTACTGTGGCGTTGCTACCAAAATGTCAAAGTTCAGCTCTTCTTTGTCTAGCTGCTTCAAAAATTCTTCATCGCCGATGATGTCGGCGCCAGCTTTTTTGGCAGCAGCATGTTCTTCTTCTGGTGCAAATACTGCGACGCGTACGTCTTTACCGGTACCGTGAGGTAGTGACACGGTTGAGCGAATGTTCTGGTCTGCCTGGCGTGGGTCAACACCGAGCCGAACGTGCAGTTCCACTGACGCGTCAAATTTGACTGGGCTGGTCTCGGTCGCTAGCTTCAAGGCTTCTTCCAGAGTGTAAACCTTATTTTTCTCAATCTTTTTGGCAGCTTCTTGGTATTTTTTACCGCGGCGCTCTAGGCGTGGTCGAGTGACTGGCTTTGGACCCTTTTTGATGTGTGCTTCAGCGTCTTCGTCTTGCGGAGTGGTGTCGCCTGCTTCTTTGCGAGCTTCCTTCTCTGCTTTAGCTTCAGCTTCGTCCAGAGCTTTTTGGCTGCGCTTGCCTGCTTTGGCAACGTGCGCTTCACGAACTTCGTGTTTTTCAGCGCCCGCGATGGCAGCCTCGATTTCAGCGATGGTGTTCTTTTCGCTGACTTCCAGGTTTAGTTCTGCTGCTTTTTCCAGCAATTCGGCTTTTTTGGCCATGAGTGATATCCTTTCTGTGGTGCAATCGGTGCTCGGTTCCTCCGAATTCACCTCCCAACATTGATTGTTATTCTTGCTGATTATATCAGTTTTGGCGACTGTTTTCAATGAGGCTCGTGTGTCGAACGCCGAAAGGCTGTGACGAAGGTGTTGTTCGGCACCACAAACAGGTCCGCTCGTGAGCTGTCATCTATTGGGACGAGTCGTAGCCCAAATCGCCACTGTCCGGATACTTCCGCGCAATGCAGTTCCGGCCTGGCATTGATAGTATGGTCGTCAAACATCTCCTGCCATTCACCGTCGTTGTCAGTGTAGAATATCCCGTCAACATGAAACTCACCTGGCTCAAGCATATGTTCCGCCAAAAAATTCTCATCAGCCATGAGCTGGGCGCATAGCTCTGAGGCCTCGGCTTGCATTAGTTTAGTGACGCGTTCAGCTGAGATGTTGCGCTGACTCAAATCAGTGACGCGATCGTTAAGTAGATATTCGGTAGCCTGGATTGATTGACTACGCCATTCGTCCTGAAAAGTCGCCAGGTAGTCAACTGACTGGTCGTCGTTTTTTTGTTCAGGGTAGATGAGGTCGATATCTGCCAGTTGATCAAATGGCACAATGGTCTTTGTTGCGCCGTGGGTCAGCTCAATATGAAGTTTAGGCAGTAGCTTCGCTTCCCCGTCTTCTAAAACAATAGGTACAAATACAGCGAGTTTGTCAGCGATGATTGGCTCGGTTTGTTTAAAAATATTCACAATGGCTTGACAATGCTCTGAGTCGGCAAGCAGCTCATCAAACTCCCTGCTAGCTTTTTCGGTGAGTCGTTGTATGATGAGTTGCTGTTGTTCGGGGTCAAGTTTGTTGAATGATTTCCTTGACAAAACTCGGTTGACTAGTCCACCGGTATCATAAACCAGTTCGGCGTAGTCCGACGGCTCTTCTGGCTCTTGCTGACGAATCTCCATGATGTGAGATACATCCAAGCGGTCGCCGTTATCGAGCGCCAGACGTACTGTGCGTTCGCCCAGCTCTGAACTGACCTCAAACCGTGCGACTGCCTCTGAAAATTGTTCGACGCCTAATATAGGTTCGCCTTCGCTGTTGGGGTGAGAGGTTATGGCGGTGATATCGACTGGCTTGCTCAGTAAGTCAGGGGTGAATAGTTGATGGTTCAGGGTTGTCTGTAATGCCTCGTCTGGTACAGCTTCCCTGTTGTAAGCTATGTCCATCAGGCCGCCCAAATCAATTGGCCGCTTCTGGGGACTGGTAAATGACGCTTCACTCATGTATATATTATACCAGTGAATTGCAGAAAAATCAATAGCAGTGAGCTCATTTAATGGAATAGTTGCGTTTTTGGCAACAATGTGATAATATGTGTAATTACTATGGAACGCGAGAAGAGCAATTTCACACCTGGTGGGCATGATGAAGCAAACGTAGATGCGACCTTTGATGACATTATGACTGGTGCAGGTCTAACTGGCGAAGATATGGCTACGGTCCCTAGGAAGTGTCGAGATTGTCCAGTACTAAAGCACAATCTTGGGGGAATAGCTTGTATGCGCCAAGAAGTACAAGAAGGCCTGAGTATAGATACTGAACAAGTAAAACAGCGTTTACTGATGATGAGAGAGGCGGGCCATGAGGCTTTGGCGCAATTAACAGAGGGCCAGATAGATCAAATAGCCGCTAGTGCTACAAGCCATCAGCAAAGAGAGGCTTTAGCAATATTAAACAACTTTGACCATCAATCGGCTAAACTACAGGCTGATGTAGATCGTCTTACTGGTCACTGCGCAGGGCCTCTTAAGATGCGCGGTTCACGGGATGGTAAGACGGTGACAGTAACGAGCTGTATGTCGGGTATAATAACCCATTCAGGTGAGACAGGATTTGCTGACGTACACTACAGTTAGTGGTCTATCGCGTGGTCTGATACAATAGATCATATGGACTTTATCACAATTACACACATCAGAGCACGTCAAATTTTAGATTCCCGGGGTAATCCAACGGTTGAAGCAGATGTCATATTGAGTGATGGCTGTTTTGGTCGGGCTGCGGTGCCGTCTGGAGCGAGTACTGGGTCTCATGAGGCGGTAGAACTGCGAGACGATGAATTACCATTTGGTGGCAAGGGAGTTTTGAAGGCGGTTGAAAATGTCAACACGGAAATTGCTGACGCACTGCGCGGTATGAGTCCGTTTGACCAGGAAGCTATCGACCAAAAGATGATCACCCTAGACGAAACGCCAAATAAGAGTCGTTTGGGTGCCAATGCCATCTTGGCAGTCAGCTTGGCGACTGCTAAAGCAGCAGCAGCGTCACGTGGTGTGGCACTGTTCACCTACATCAACACCTTGGCTGGCAATCCACAGATGAGCTTCCCGATGCCGATGGTCAATGTCATGAACGGCGGTCAGCACGCACTGGGCGCAACGGATATTCAGGAGTATATGATCATCCCGGTTGGTGCATCAACCATCCAAGACGCAGTGACCATGAGCGCCGAGGTGTTCCATGTGTTGGCAAAAGTTCTCAAACAAGAGGGCTACCCAACGACTGTGGGTGATGAAGGTGGCTATGCGCCTCGCGTTCGTTACGGCAACTCTGAGCCGATCACCCTGCTCAGTCGAGCCATCGAACAGGCTGGATACTTGCTGGAGCGCGACTTTGCCTTTGCGCTTGACGTAGCTGCCAGTGAGTTTTACCAGAGTCAGACGGAACAGTACAATTTGTCCACAGAAAACCGTGTGCTAGACACTGACCAGATGATCAAAATGTATAAGGAACTACGCGCACAGTACCCAATCGTTTCCATCGAAGATGGGCTGAATGAAGAAGCGTGGCGTGGTTGGCAAAAGCTGACGCTGGAATTGGGTGGTACTACGCAGTTGGTTGGTGACGACTTGTTGGTAACCAATGTCGAGCGTCTGGAGCAAGCCATTGAACAAAAAGCTGGCAATGCCATCCTTATCAAGCCAAACCAAATCGGCACGTTGACCGAGACTATCGCCGCAGTCAAGATGGCCAAAGAAGCTGGTTGGAACACCGTCATGAGCCACCGTTCTGGCGAGACGGAAGATACCACCATCGCCCACTTGGCTGTTGGCTTGGGAACTGGACAAATCAAGACTGGTTCAATGTCTCGTTCGGAGCGCATCGCTAAGTACAATGAGCTGATGCGTATCTCAGAGCTGCGCCCTGACATCGAGCTGGCGCGTCCGTTTGTTCAGATGTAGGGCGCACTAAGCGCGAATAGTGACGATGTCGCCGTCCTGCAGCTTGATGATGCGTGATGCGACTGCAGACGTCACTTCTCCGCCGTCGACATAGACACTCACCATATCACCGAAGTACTTGATGGCTTCGGTGATGTTTTTTGCTGGTGGCATGCCAGCTGGGTTGGCGCTGGGTGCCAACAAGGGGCCGGTTTGGCGAATGAGCTGTGCTAAGCTGCCGGTGACCAGTCGAAAAGCTAGTGTGCCGTTTTGGTGGGCGGTGTGCGGAAAATCGTTGCTGGCTGGTACAACGATGCTGGTCGGTCGCTCGGCATTCAGCTGTAGGTAGTGCTGACGTTGAGTAGCAGTTAAACCCGGGATGTCGAAGATATCAGCGACCAGGATGATGCATGATTCGTTAGCTGGGCGGTGCTTGGCGCGGTAAAGGCGTTCCATGGCGCGACAGTTGGCAGCGGAAGCGACGATGCCGTAGATGGTGTCGGTTCTGAGGACGACCAATTTGGCACTGGTAAGTGCCTCTGACACACTAGGGTCTGATATGGTGTTGGTGATGAACATTGAATTATTTCACTGGTGGTTAACCGCCAAGATTGTCGATGATAGTTTGCAAAAAGCCTCTGGGAGCTGGCGGTGGTGTTTGGTCTGGTTCTTGAGTTGATGATATTTGCTCAGCTGAAGGTGTTGCGGTAGGTTCGGTGTTGATGTGAATAGAATTAGCGGCGGTATCGGCCGCTGCCTTCAGTATGATCGCTGGCGGAATGAACAAAGCAGAGGTAATGGCTACTGCACCGACAACGGATTTGATGGTGTCTTTGAGCCCTCTTTCGTTCTCTGTTGATAGCTTTGCAAATTCTGCCAGATCCATACCCATATTATATCATATTTGGCCATAACATACAATTACTCCCGCCTGAGCGAGAGTAATCTATAGTTGACGTGAGAAACTGATTAGTCAGTAACTTCAACGCCCATGCTGCGAGCAGTACCGGCGATGATTTTGACGGCGCCGTCTGTGTCGATGGCGTTGAGCTGGTCTTTTTTGACTTCAGCGATTT
The DNA here is from genome assembly GCA_963532835.1 of uncultured Candidatus Saccharibacteria bacterium. GTDB lineage: Bacteria > Patescibacteriota > Saccharimonadia > Saccharimonadales > Saccharimonadaceae > Nanosynbacter. Next base: position 12,428 of record CAUSLL010000006.1, on the reverse strand, counting down.
CTTCCAGTTGAGCGCGGGTGATTTTACCAACTTTGTCGGTGTGTGGCTTGCCGCTACCCTTTTGGATGCCGGCTTTTTCGCGGATCATGTCGTCCACTGGCTGACCCAATGATTTCCATGCGAAAGTGCGGTCTTCGAACACTTGAATGTGCACAATGACGTCTTTACCCATCAAATCTTTGGTGGCGTCGTTAAATGGATTGATGAAATCCATCATGTTTAGTCCCCACTGACCCAAGGTTGAACCAACTGGAGGCCCAGCGGTAGCGCGACCAGCTGGAATACGTAGTTTTAGATTTCCGATGACTTTCTTTGCCATGATGATAAACCCTTTCAAAATTAGTTGAAGCGTATTGAAAGTGTGCGTAACATAGGTATTATACAAAAAAGTATGGTATAATTCAAGCATGAACGTGCGAGGCCCGCTCCCCATTAAGCGCATCATCAACGCGTTTGGTGCGGTGGGCTACACATTGCTCCTATTTGTTTACGCAATCATCTCCCTGTCCGCCGTAGTTTGGCTGATTCGTCGCGGTAAGTTCTTTGGACTATCAATCAATCTGCGCACTGCAGAACCGTTGATGCAGACAGCGCCGACGGAGCCAGAGCCGTTGATGGCTCAGCTGTTGAGCGCTGCGTTGGGGATTGCCACGGCGTTGGTACTGGTCATCACCCTCACCGCTCTTACCTATTGGCTAGGGCGCGGCGGTTCGCGGATGTTGAAGCGGTCAGTGCGGTTTTGTCAGTGTCCCGTTACCTTGGTGACGTTGTTGGTGGGCAAAGTGCTGGCTTGTGGCGTGGCGACAGTGCCGGTTTTGCTGGCTGGTATTTTGCAGATGGGTAATCTGTGGGTGGTGATCATTTTGTTGGGATTTATCACCGTGGCGTTGATTATTTTTCTGCTGCAGCATTACCTGGCACACACCAGTGAAGTAGTACAGGCCAAAGACGTTTGGTAATTTAGCGTGTGACGCATTATTTTTTGCGTGACAGAAAGTGTGTGACTACATTGCCGGCAACGATGCCAGCTGCCACGCCGCCAGCGATAGTCAAGGCTTTGACGGCTTCTTTGCCAATTTCTGAGAACATCAACATGCGAGCTATTTTTGGGTCTTTGATTTCAAGGCTGGTTGGGATTTCAGGTAGACGGGTATCGTCCCTTGCTGTTGTCAGCTGTTCTGTTGCTTGTGCCTCTTTTGATGCAGCAGGTATACTGCTATACGCGGAATTTATCATGTCGACTTGTTGCTGTCCCAGGGCTACTGCAAAATCGGCAGCAAAATGAGCAGGTATACGTGAAGGGTCTCCTTCGCACTCTTCTAAGGACTCTTCGTATAGTTGGTTTACACATAGCTTAGCTTGTGCTAGTACGCCTGTCTGCTTCTCTGGAATACTGTCTGGAGCGATGATGTGCGCTGCAGCGACAATTGCCTGTGTATCGCTTTCCATCAGTCCAGCGAACCAAGTGAGCAGAGATTCCTTTTGCTTTGGTGTCGTCGGTAAGTCTTGTAAGTAATGGGTAATAAGTTCTCGTACTGCTGGGAGATATTGCATATTTAACGAGTTGCTAGTCTTATTTATGGCACGCTGTTGCTCATCAATAGTCTGTTTGGCAGACAGTTCTTCAAAGGTCGCGATCAATCTATTTCTGGCAGCTAAATGTTTGAGAGAGGCGCTTGTTAAGTCCTCGCCATCAGGCTCACCCAGTGCTTCTAACCATTCTTCTGAGACTTTGGCGGCCTCCTGGGTGGTGTCGTCACTGGGCTGTATGACCTTCTCGTTCTTGTCGGAGTTATCATCACTGGGTTGTGGCATTTCTAGTGTACTCATGGTAAAACCTCTCCACCCTTTTGATAATATATAAATTGGACTGTTTGGTCCTGCGTGTTAGACTTTTTTCACCTGCAGGGCGTCAAGCTCGACTGGAGTGTCGCGTCCAAACATACTGACCATGACGCGGATCTTGCCTTTAATTGGGTCGATTTCAGCGATTGCGCCGTCAAAGCCTTTGAACGGACCATCGGTGATGGAAACAACTTCGCCCTCTGAGAAATCAATCTGGTGCTTTGGCTCTTCGACACCCATGCGCTTTTTGATTTTGGCAATCTCTTTGTCAGACACTGGTGTTGGCGTAGTGTCGGCACCGACAAATCCAGTCACGCCAGGCGTGTTGCGGATGATGTACCAGGTTTCATCGGTTAGGTTCATTTCTACTAAAACGTAGCCCTGGAAAATTTTGGCCTCAACGACTTTGCGTTTGCCGTTTTTGATTTGGATTTGTTTTTCTTTTGGGACCATGACGTCGAAAATTTTGTCTGCCATGTCAACACCGTTGATGCGCTGACGAATGGATTCTGCTACCTTTTCTTCGTAGCCAGAATAGGTGTGAATAGCGTACCACTGACGGGTTGAGTCGTAACGATTATTTGCCATAAAAAACTCCTTTTACCTTTATTTCAAAATTTGCTCAAAGACCCAGTTAAATCCAGCGTCAAGTAATAAAATCAATGTGGTAAGCAGTAAAGTGAAGCCAATCACAGTGCCGGTCATGATCCAGGTGTTGGCGCGGGTTGGCCAACGAACTAGCTTCAGCTCGGCCCACGCTCCCTTGAAATAACCAACAAATGAGTCGCGCATGCCTGAATCTGCTTCAGTCTTTTGAATAGCGCGTGCTGGTTTGGTGGTTGGTTTCTTTTTGACGGTTTTTTTAGGGGAATCATCCGTTGCCTTGATGCGGCGTACGGTAGTTTTCCCTGTCTGCTTACCCTTTTCTGCCATGTGTTTCTCCCAAATTAAAAAGTCTGTTTTTCACAGACTGTCAAGTATAGCTTAGCACAAAAAATGCAGGTATTGCAAGTGTGAGCAGTATTATTGCTTTTTTGCTGGTTTCGCTGGCGGTAGGCTGAAGCTAAAAGTTGATCCGTGGTTGAGACGGCTTTCTAGCCTGATGGTACAGCCGAGCTTGCGGGCTAGCTTGGCGGCCACGTAGAGCCCCAGCCCAGTACCGCTGGTTTCACGCGTGCGGTAATCTTCGGCGCGGAAGAAACGGTCAAAGATTTTTTTCTGATCACTGCGCCCAATGCCAATGCCGGTGTCTTTGACGCCAAAGTACACTTTGCCAGCGCTGCGCTTCATGATGAGGGTGACGGAGCCTTTTTGGGTGTATTTGATGGCGTTGGTGATGAAATTTTGTAATAACTCTTCAAGGTATAGCCGAGACACATTGACATTGCCAACGCCTGCTCTGACGTCCAAGTTGAATGCCAATTTCTTTTCTGTAGCTTGCGGCTCGTATTCGTGGCGGAGTTTTTCTGCCAGTTCAGTGACGTTGATGAGCTCTGATTCATCAGCTATGCCACGTTCTGCGCGAGACAGCGTGCTGAGATCGTTGACGATGCGGGCTAAGAACATGATTTGTTTGTGGGCTTCGGCAAGCGAATCGTCTAATTTGTCGGTCATGCCGCGGTGCATCATGAGCTGGACGTTGGAGAGTGAGGCTTCGGCGATGGTGATGGGAGTGCGCAGTTCGTGGCTGATCACACTGATGAATTCATCGCGCTCCTCTTCTAGGCTTTTGACGCGAGTGATATCGCGCAAAATGAGGACGTAGCCGTCCGAAGTGAGCGTGTCATTGCCGCCCTGTACTGGCGCAAAAGTGGCTGACAAGCGCACGCGGTCACCGCCCTCAAGGGGCATGATGATGTCGTCGCGGGTACGAATGGCTGGCGATTTTCGCAACTCTTTGAATACAGGAACTGGCTGTTTGTCGTTGGTTTCAAAATTTAATAACTCATCAATGTGTACGCCTTGGATGCTGGCGTTGGTGTCAAGTAAGCTCAAAGCGGCGGCGTTGTAGAGGCCGATGATGCCGTGGGCATCCATGCTGATGATGGCGTCGGTGAGGTTGTTCACCAGTGTCAATACGCGGTCGCGTTCCAGCCGTTCACGGGAGCGACTACGTCGTAGCTCTTGGCGTGACTGGTGTCGTCCACGATAGGCGATGACGACGACTGCTAGAAACATCAGCCATGATATGACAAGTAAAATGATGATGGCATAGATAAGATTCCCTCCCTGCATATGTACCAGTATACCATAAGCATTATACGTGTGGAGTGTATTTTTTCAGGGCGGTGCGATGTTGTTTATAGCGTGGATTGATGGCGGCAACTTCGCACCAAAATGCTTGCGAATGATTCATCTGGCGCGTGTGGCATAGTTCGTGGATGAGGACGTAGTCCAATAGTTCAAACGGTAGATTCATGAGGGCGATATTTAGGCTGATAGTACCATTTGAGGAACAACTGCCCCAGCGACTGGACGAATGTGTGAGTCGGGTTTTGTCGTAGTGAAAGCCGTGTTGCTCTGCTAAGAATTTGAGGCGGCGTGGCAAATAGCTTTTGGCTTCTTTGCGCAGAGCTTTGACGACATGGTCACGAATGGATTGTTGAAAGATGGGGTCAGCGAAATCTTGGTCGTCTCTTGCGCTGATGATGATGCTGGTGCCGACAGTTTTGACGGCGGGTTCTCCCTGTTCCATCAACAAATTGTGACTTTTGCCGATTTGCTGAGGCGTGCTGTATGGAAAGTCGCCTTGCTGCTCGGCGATGAGTTTTTGAATGCTGCGACGTGACCGTTTAATGAGCAGTTTGGCGGAAGCTAGTGGCGCGTGAAGCGGCATGGTGATGCGGATACGACCGTTGGGAGCAATGCGCAAACTGACGTGACTGGCTAGTGCGCGCCTGGTGACAGTGATTTCGCCAAATTCAGAATCAGTGATGGTTGGCATTGAGCCCTCGTTTATCCAACTCGACCGCGTCCGCCGATGAATCGTGGCTGAGTGCGTATGGAAGCAGCTGGACGGGTGGCGTCGCTGAGTTTTTTCAAAAGCGTTTTTGCCTGTGTGTTGTAAGTGTGGCGGCCGCTGATAACCATGTATGGCTCACTGGCGTGTGGTGGCGAGAAGGTTCGTAATTTCTGTTCAAATAGGGCCTCATCGCCGTTGTGCGAGCGTAGCCACCTGGCTCTGGACATAGCAGGATCGGTCTGCACCCACACGAACAGTGGTTTAAATCCAGCTTCACGAGCGACTTTGGCGATGTCGGAACGCCAAGCGCGCTTTTCGGTGTTACCATCAAAGATGATCGTCTGTTTGGGCTTGAGTAATTCTCGAAGCAAATCGATTGCAGCTTTGTGAATCAGTGTGTCATCGCTTGATAATTCTCGCAGCGTATCACTGCTTAAAATTGGCGCATTGAACATTTTGGCAAATTCAGTCGCAAACTGTGTTTTTCCCGCCCCCGGTGCGCCGACCATGATAATCAAGTGCGGCGAAGATAACTGCAATGGTTTCATGAAATCAGTATACCATACGCCTGGTTAGAAAAAAACAGAGGGAAAACCTCTGCTATTTCACGGCTCTATGGCAGGGGAGACAGGACTCGAACCTGCGACACCCGGTTTTGGAGACCGGTGCTCTACCAACTGAGCTACTCCCCTGTGTCTTGGCGTTATTTTACATGATTTTTTTGTCTTCGGCAACTCATTTTGGGTGATTTGAAGAGGCTATCTGACAGGTCGTGGCGTGAAATACTCCTGAAAAACCGTGAAAAACTATTGAAAAAACATAAGCATCGTTTTATGATAAATAGTAGGTATGAAAATATTGATGCTTGGGTGGGAATTACCTCCGCATAATAGCGGGGGTTTAGGCGTCGCTTGTTATCAGATGTCACGGGCATTGGCTGACTGTGGTGTGGACATCGACTTTGTTGTTCCCTATTCTGCCGAGCATCCGAACATTGACTTCATGAATGTACACGCGGCAACGCACTTGGAAGCGTCAAAAGATGGCTTTGGCGCCTATGATGATTTGGGTACTTCGGACAAACAAGCGCATGATTGCGGGTTGGGCGGTATGCGTGCGGTGCAGCGACGATATAACTGCTTCGTGAAAGAATTTGTCAAACAGCATCCTCCAGATGCTATTCACGCTCACGACTGGTTGACCATGGAAGCGGGCATCATCGCTAAACAGCAGTGCAATGCGCCGTTGATCGTGCATGTGCACGCGACCGAATTTGACCGTTCTGGTGAGAATGAAGGCAATCCATTGGTACATGAAATCGAGCAGCAAGGGTTGTTGATGGCTGACCGAATTATTGCGGTGAGCCACATCACCAAAGATATCATTGTCAAGAATTATCACATTCCACCAGAGAAAATCGAAGTTGTCTACAATGCCATTGACCTGGATGAACTGCCACCACACGAATACGACCAAGGCACCTATCAATACTTGGAAGACCTGAAAAAAGAAGGCTATATCATCGTTGGCGCATTGACCAGGTTGACAGTGCAAAAAGGCTTGACCTATCTCATTCGGGCGGTGGCTGAGGCCATCAACCAGCACCAAAAAATTGCATTGCTGCTGAGCGGTAGTGGTGAGCAGCGCGACGAACTGGTTGCTTTGGCGGCGCACCTGGGCATTAGTGACAAAGTGGTGTTCACGGGTTTTGTGCGCGGTCGGCAGTGGCGCGATGCTTACCATCTGATCGACGTATTTGTCATGAGTTCGGTATCAGAGCCATTTGGACTGACGGCGCTGGAAGCGGCGCATCATGACACAGCTCTGCTCATCAGTCGCCAGTCTGGTGTCGGCGAAGTGCTTCATAACATTTTGCGGTTTGACTATTGGGATACTAACAAATTGGCGCGACAGATCGTCATGTTGGCGCGCTCGCCTGCTCTTTTGGAAATCCTCAAGGAAGATGTCAAAACAGAATATGCCCAACTGTCCTGGCATGACGCGGCTCAGCATTGTTTGAAATTGTACGAGCAGGCTCGAATAAAAGGCGGTGGTGCATGAGCCGTCCAGCGATTACCCTGTACTTGCACGCCCACCAGCCATGGCGCGTTCGCAGTTATGGTGCACTCGATACAGCAAATCGTCATGATTATTTCAGTGGTGACGGCGACCAGGATAATAAAGAGATTTTTCTGAAAGTAGCGAATAAATCGTACCGACCGATGAACGCACTGCTGGAAAAGCTGCTACATGAACATCCAGGGTTTTGTTTGTCGCTGAGTTTGTCTGGAGTATTTTTGGAGCAAGCTGAGCAATTCGCGCCTGATGTGATTGAGAGTTTTCAGCGACTCGTGAAAACAGGACGCGTGGAGCTACTGGCTAGCCCCTATCATCACAGCCTGGCCTTTTTCTACGATCAGTCTGAATTTGAGGCGCAAGTTGCCCTCCATGCTGAGAAAATCAAACAGCTATTTGGCGTTTCGCCCAACGTTTTGGCAAACACGGAGTTGGCATACAATGATGAGCTTGGGGCCTGGGCAGAAGCACACGGGTATGACGGTGTGCTGGCTGAAGGCTGGGACAAAGTACTGGGTTGGCGCAGCCCAAATTATGTCTATCAACCAAAAGGCGCCACACACACAAGGTTACTCCTAAAGAACTATCGCTTGAGTGACGACATCGCCTTTCGTTTTAGTAACAAAAGATGGAGTGGTTGGCCACTGACGGCTGAAACCTACAGCTCATGGCTCACAGCATCGGGCGGTCCATTGGTCAACTTGTTCATGGACTATGAAACGTTTGGTGAGCATCAGTGGAAAGAACACGGCATTTTCACCTTCTTTGAGCGGTTTGTTGGGAAATGGATAACAGCTGGCGGTCAGTTTAATACGGTGTCGCAAGCTCTATCGAACGCACCAGTCGGAGACGTGAGTATGCCGGAAACTATCACTTGGGCCGACAGCGAGAGAGATTTGACGGCGTGGAATGGCAATGCTTTGCAACAAGAAGCTCTGCGCTATGTGTATCAGCTGGCGCCGCGAGTACTGGCGTCTGGCGATTCTCAATTGATTAGCGATTGGCGTAATTTGCAAACCTCTGATCATTACTACTACATGTGCACCAAGTGGGCGTCTGACGGTGATGTTCATGCTTACTTTAGCCCGTATAATTCACCATACGAAGCTTCACTCTATGTGATGAATGTCTTGCGGGATATCTATTGGCGTTCGAGGCATGCTCACCCGAAAGCATAAAGAAAACCCACGTCGTATGCATGGGTTTTAATGATACGCGTGATAAGAAACTAGCTTTTACGAGCTTTAACTTCGTTACGACCAAGATTTTTCTTGGTTTCGGTATAGGTTGCATGCTCGCGAGCAATTGGGTCGTATTTGCGCAGTGTCAACCTACCTTGACCTTTGGTAGTGCGGTTCTGTGTATTGATTGTCGTGTAGTAAGTTCGGTGCTTGCTTTTGTCACTGACCAAACCGATCAACTTGCGTTTCGTATTCTTCTTTGCCATAGTTTCCCTTTAACAATTTGTACTTAAACTTCGATTATACAATATAACAGATTATGCAAATTAGTTCAAGCAATTATCAAATGTTCATTCATTGTGCTTCTGTAAAATATATGATACGGTAGTAATAGTAAGATATAACGCATCAGGTGGAGATGATGCAGTAAGGAGTGAGGGTATGGCTAGACAGTTGTGGAAAACATATATAGCTCGCTTGAAGCAAGCAGTGACGACATCAAAACAAGCAACCGTAAAACATTTGGGCATCGGCATGATGGTGATGGCTATGGTGCTGCAATCAGTAGTCTTCTTTCAGGATTACGCACAAGCTGCATCAGACGACATGATCCAAGGTGGTGTTGGCAGCAAAGAAGCGATTTTAGCGCACTATGACAAAAATACCAACAATTTCCGCGACGTACTGACCTACAATGGCATCACCAGAGCAGAATTGGCGAATATTTCTAGCACCAAGGTGCGCTATGAGGTCGACTCCTCTGCTCAATCATGGGGTTGGACTTCACGGTTTTCTGAGGCCCAGGGTCAAAAAGCTCACACCGTTGCCGGACGCACCATTTACTCCCGCCCGCAGAAGTTGTGGGACAGTAGTTGGTACATGGGCTGGGAAGGCAGTTCGGCTACTCGAGGTAAATTCCGCATCATGTCTTCTTGCGGTAACTTGTTGACCTATAGCGTGCCACAGGCTGTTCCGGTGACGCCAACACCGCAGCCGCAGCCAAAACCAGAGCCTAAGCCACAGCCAGTTGCTACTTGTGACAGCTTGACCATCACTCAACTGTCACGCAACCGCTATCACATGAGTGCCAAGGCGTCAGCCAAAAATGGTGCCACCATCCAATCAATCTACATCCGGGTGTATGACCCATCAGGCAAACTTGTTGACGCTGGTGGTGTGACCGGTGACCAAACTGGTATGGGTGTTGAACTCAAGACGCCAGGTACCTACAAAGTTCAAGCAACAGCAGTTACCAGTATTGGCGAAGTAACCAGCCCTAATTGTACGGGTAGCTTTACCATCACTGAGGAAACCAAGCCAGAAGAACCAAAGCCGTCAGTCAGTATCACCAAAACAGTTAACAAACAAGAGCATGTCAAAGTGGCGGTCAACAGTGATTTCACCTATGAAATTACCGTCAAAAACACTGGCAAAACAAACCTGAAAGATGTTGTGGTGAGTGATACTGCTCCGCAAGGAGTGACGCTGTCAAACAGTAGCGCTGGTAAGATTGATGGCAGTAAGTGGACATACACCATCGCCAACTTACCTGCTGGCCAGTCGCAGACGTTCTCTTTGACGGCTAAGTATGCGAAGTTCGTTGAGGGTAAGCACAAGAACACTGCTTGTGTCGACACGCCGACTATCACGGGTTCTCCAGATGCTTGTGACGACGCGACGACCGAAACGTACACGGTGACCACACCACCGGTAAATCCACCAACTCAGCCAACGCCAAATGAACCGAATAAGCCAACGCAGCCGACACCTACGCCATCAGTACCGAATGAGCCGAATAAGCCAGCGCAACCAACGCCGACTGAGCCGACGACACCACCAACCACCAATCAAACAACGCCTCCTGCTACCATACCGCAGCCGCAGCCAATTCCTACTGCGCCAACCACTAAGGAATTGCCTCTCACTGGTACTCTGAACACCGCTAGCGGCATCTTGGGGCTTGGTGGACTAGTGAGCGTAACGTGCGCTTATGTCATGAGCCGTCGCAGCTTACGCTAAGCCACAGATAACAATAAACACGATAAAATCCGCGCCACAGAACCGGCGCGGATTTATTGTTGACGGGCGAACAGTTACCGATAGTTACCAAAGCTTAACGGAAAATCAAAATCTGCTTGATTGAGCGTCGTCATGACGGATTGTAGTTCATCCTTGCTGTTTGAGGTGCAACGCACGCTGTCGCCTTGAATCTGGGTTTTTACCTTGGGATGTGCTTCTTTCAGGAGCTTGGTGATCTTTTTGGCGTTTTCTTGGCTGAGACCGTCTTTGAACGGTACATCTTGCCAGGCGCGCATATTGGCGGCATTGTGCGCCCCGCCAAGGTCGAGCACCTTGCTGGTCATGTTGCGTTTGGCGAGCTGCCGACCGATCATATCAATGATTGATTGTACCTGAAACTCATCTGTGCCGATGACTTTGAAGCCCTTTTTGTCTGGCAGCCACTCGATATCAGCTGGCGTCCCCTTAAAATCAAAACGGTTGGCGATTTCCCGCACCACCAATTGATGAACGTTATTCATCTCTGGTTTGTTAAATGTGCTTTCTATATCAAAACTAAATTGAGCCATAATTCCTCCTGATAATTATTATAGCAAACGCTTTTCACCGACAGGATAATTTGGTATAATCAGCTGTGAGTATGACGCCGCGATAGCTCAGTTGGTAGAGCGCATCCATGGTAAGGATGAGGTCTCGGGTTCAAGCCCCGATCGTGGCTCCATGTTGATTTTATAGAAAAGGCCGCTACGCACGCGACCTTTTTAGTTTACAATATGTACGAGCTTATCTTTGGTTTCGTTTGGCTACCTTTTTGGCTTCGTGCTTTGGCAAGATTGGCGCGATGAATGCGTCGAGTAGTGCCCAGACGATACCATTGAATATATATACGACGGCGGTAAAGGCAGCGATAATCATCAGTACCCGTCCGAAATCGCTGTTTAACAGAGACAAAAAGCCCGCTACAACCGCCAGTGAGATGATGATCAGGAAATATGCCTGTTGCAGTTTGGTGCGCTGGTTTTTGTTGCTATTCCATTCGGTCAGAAATTGTTTGAATAATAAGAACATGACTAGATTATAGCATGTATGTTGTATTTAGTCAATGGATGGCGGCGGCAATTATCCCATTGAAATAAGTAAAATATTGAATTCAAATTAATATCACCATTTGCTAAAATAAAAGTAAGCAACGCTTATGTTTGCAAATTAATCATTAACGAATAGTAGGAATCATATTATGAGTGCCAACTGGGAAAAAGCCAAACAAGCAGCACGAGACATCCGTAGTAAATTCTCTAGCGATGGTCTTTCTGTTAATGCTTTCGAGGTTGCAAAGGCTAATGGCATAAATGTCCTATACTTTAAGCCTGAACCGGGCGATGAGATTGTTGATGCGTCTGGAGTGCTAGATAAAGAAAAGAGAACAATCTTTTTAAACATAGGTGAATCACCTGAGCGACAAAACTTCACTCTTGCGCACGAGCTCGGTCATTATTTTCTTGATCATGCTACTGAGGAATATGGGGTATATTGGCGAAATCAGCAATACGCCCCAGGCATTAAGAGTGATACAGAAAGGGAGGCAGATTGCTTTGCATCTGAGCTTTTAATGCCAAAGGAGCTGATAGAACAATACAAGAAAAAATACCATTTTGACGATACTGATTACCATGCTCTAGCAGACCTACTTGGGGTTTCTAATGAAGCTATGCGGAATAGATTAAAGGATATACGAAATGGCAGAATTACGGAATAGCGGAAGCAGCGAAGCTACCGAGCGCGATAAGATAATTGAAGCAATATATGCCGCTAAAATATCCCCGCAAGAGTCTCTGAATAAGAGTGAAGAAGCTGAAGATGCTATAGATTTTGATAAGAAAAATACAGAACTTTCGTATCAAAATCGAATAGCAAAGAAAAATAACCGGAGAGTTTGGAACTGGACATTACTCGTATTGGTCATAATTGGATTTGTTACTAGCTACATAATGATTTTTCTTATTGGATTTGGCGTGATGAGATTTGAGAATAACGCCTTCGCAGTACCGGCGGTAGTTGGTGCTGGCGTTCTCGAAACATATGGGTTAGCGAAACTCGCCGTGCAATATTTCTTTAGTGACAACGATTCCTCAGGCGGCTGACTATTCTTCCGCTGTGTGCTACAACAGTCTCGTCTAGATTCACAGCGAGGCTCATTTTTTATACCGAAAATGGGCAGTCATTTGCTAAAAGCAATATGGATAATGGGTAATCAAAAACCGCCTCATGGCGAGACGGTGTTTGATTGGTACCGGAAGTAGGACTCGAACCTACGAAGCCTTACGGCGGGAGATTTACAGTCTCCT
>CAUSLL010000005.1:0-52778 GCA_963532835.1 uncultured Candidatus Saccharibacteria bacterium | reverse complement strand
TTTCAGACGGCCATCATGGCGCCGACGGAGATTTTGGCGACTCAGCACGCCAAGACGCTGGATGAATTATTGTCGCCATTTGGCGTGTCGGTGGCACTGCTGACGGGACACGTCAAGGGCGCTCAGCGGCGGCAGCTGCTGGATAATTTAGCAAATGGTGACATTGACGTGGTGGTTGGTACACACGCGCTGATTCAGGAAAAAGTGGCGTACCACAAGCTGGGGTTTGTGGTAATTGACGAGCAGCATCGGTTCGGCGTCAAGCAGCGGCAGGCATTATTACAAAAGGCAGACTACATGCCACACCTGCTCAGCATGACTGCCACGCCGATCCCGCGAAGTCTGGCGTTGACCTTGTATGGTGAACTGGATATTTCGATTTTGGACGAGCTGCCAGCCGGGCGCCAGCCGATTGAAACGAAAATTTGGTCGCCAGCCTCAGCGCCAAAGCTCTACGAAACCATCGACCACGAACTAGCTCAAGGCCGCCAAGCCTACGTCATCTGCCCGTTGATTGACGATAATCCTGACAATGACAAAAAGTCGGTCGAGGCGGAATATCACAAATTAGCAAAAACGATGTTTCGTCATCGCCGCGTTGGACTACTACACGGTAAATTGCCGCCAGAGGAAAAAGCGGCGGTCATGCAGCAGTTTGCGGACGGCGATATTGACATGTTGGTGAGTACCACGGTGGTGGAGGTCGGCGTTAATGTGCCGAACGCCACGGTCATGCTCATTGAAAATGCTGATAACTTTGGGCTCAGCCAGCTTCATCAGCTGCGCGGGCGGGTTGGCCGTGGTGAGTATCAGAGTTTTTGTCATCTGATGATGTCGAGTCATGACAAGCCAAGCCAGCGCCTCAGGGAAATTGAGAAGTCTCAGGACGGCTTTTACTTGGCGGAAGTTGACTTGAAACTACGCGGCCCTGGTGAGATTTACGGACGAGCGCAGCATGGCGCGCTGAACCTAAAAATTGCCTCGCTGAGCGACACGCCGCTGATCGCCCGTGCACAAACGGAGGCCGAGCGCTTTGTCAAAGAGGGGCGGGATTTGTTACAATATAACCATCTGGCGCGTGCCGTCAGTCGCTATCAGCGATTAACCATTTTGAATTAATATGTACGCAGGAACAACAATTAGAGATAGCTCTGGTCGATTTATCGGTGTTCATCAAAAGATAGATCGAGTGGCCAGGCGACATCTGACGCCAATGCTGCCTGATTGGTGTGAGTTTCCTGATATCAAAGATATTCTGCACTTTGAAGGCAAAAACGGTCCTGACGGCGTCAAGCGTAAAAGTCCAGCCGTTGACGAGCCGTGGCATTTCATCAATCCAGACGATCCGAACGACACGGCACTGTTGGAGATGATCGACCAGCATATTGATAATCTAGCAAAGGCGCTGCAGAACCATAATTCTGAGCGAGCCGCCTTTGAAGCGGCATGGATGGCGCATGCCATCACCGATGGTCTGACGCCGGCGCATCATTTTCCGCTGGAGCATGCCATGCAGGAGCTGCGTGGTGGCGAAGGTCTGGAGACGCGAACCTCAATTCTCAAGAAAAATGTCATGAAGGGTGACACGGGGATTGAGCTCATCAAAAACAATTGGAAGTTTTGGGGTGCTAAAGGTATGATGACCATGCACGTGGCGTTTGAAGCGGGCGTGGCGAGTGTGGTGGCCTATCCGCGCTTTAAGGACGCCGTACCAAGCGAGGCTGAGATTTTACAGGTCAAGCAGCAAGGCTACCGAGAATATTATCTAGAGCAAGTTCACGCCGTGGCCGACCTAAAGATGTATGATAATTTTGGTAAAAACGGCTGGACGACGGACTTGGCGTGGCAGACCAACCATGAACTGATGCCAATCATCATCAAAGCCGTCATGCTGGGCTGGCTGGCGTCGGTTTGGAAGCTTGAGGCAAAACGGTGAGAGTGCGCATCATCGCTGGCGAATTTGGTGGACGATTTATCCAAACGCCGCCAGGTTCAACGACACATCCCATGGGCGAACGGGTCCGTTCAGCGATGTTCAATTCACTGGGCGAGACGGTTCGCGGTGCGCGGGTGCTGGATGCTTTTGCTGGTTCTGGCGCGATTGGGCTAGAGGCGCTCAGCCGTGGCGCTGAGTCAGTAGTTTTCGTGGAACGAGGCCGAGTCGCGCAGCGCGTGATCGCCGAAAACATAGCCAGTTTGGACGTCGATAAACAATCTATTGTAATAAAAACAACGATATCAAATTGGTTGGAAAGCATGAGCGTAACAGAGAAGTTCGATATCATTTTTGCTGATCCACCATATCATAACCCTCAGTTTTCCACAGTTTCGCGACTAATGGGGCTTCTCAAACCAGGTGGATGTATGATATTATCACACCCAGGAATAGGTGAGGTGCCAGTTCAAAACGGAATTGTTGTGGTGGACAATCGTAGTTATGGGGAGGCGCACCTCACCAAGTTCCTACGATCAAAGTAGAGCGTAACCTTTCAAGATCCTGACGTTAGTCGGGATCTTTTGTTGTATAGCAGAACCCGCTGGAGGTAGATGGCCAGCGGGTTCTTCTGTTTGAAGAGGTTAGCAATATGACATTGATAACCTCTTGTAGACAGAATAACTACACTGGTCACAATTGACGTGATGTTTATCTTACGGCCTAACAATAGCGAGAATAGAGGTGACGGAGAAGATAAACAAAATGCTCATGTGAATAAGCCAGAAAATGATCTTTAACAACTTAGTCGTGAAAACATCATACATAGTTAAGTGCTGTACAGGTGCGTGCTTTTGGAGCCTCTTTCAAGTAGTAATTTGGAATATACAACCACACGCACCCACCTGCGCAGTACTTAACGTTTTAACATAAACAGGAGAAAACAAATGCAAAAGAAAAAATATTAACTGGAAGCAACTTTTTGAAAAAGCAAAGTCAATACTACTAATTATTCTCATTACAGCCGCCGTTGCCTTTTATGCCGGCATACACTACCAGACGAATAGATCAGCAGAAATTGACAGCAAGATCAAGCAAGCGACTTCACAGTTAAAAAAGTAACTCAGGAGCCTGCAGCTGTTCCTGAGAAAAGACAAATAGCTGCACCAGCTACTGGAGTCGAACCAACCGTGCCGCAACCAAAACAAGCTGCGGTATCGGGCTGCGAATTGGTTCGACGAGAGCTGCTCAAATATCCAAAATGGGATATACGCATAATGATGGCCATCGCCAGAGCAGAGAATAGAAATTGCGATCCGCTAAAGCATAACCTAACTAATACCGAAAATCACGGAGTGTGTATTGGCAGTTACGGTGTGCTTCAAGTGGCTTGTGTACATTTTCGGCCTGACGAAGATAGAAATGATACGGCAACAGTCGTAAAGGTTGCATATCGTGTCTGGCAGTCAGGAGGGTATAAGCCATGGAGCACATTCACTAACGGAAGCTATGGGAGTATTTACATGGATAACCAAGAATGTAAATCGCTACTTGATGACATACCTCTTTACTATGAAAGACTAGATAGTGATGATTATGTACTCAGAAGAATTCGTAATTGGCGAGCGCGATTGAAGCGCCGCAAAGAGAGGAAGGCACAACGTCGTGGTTTACGTAAAAATAAATCATAAGAAGTTTGACATGAACGATGTGCGATCTGTCGCATCCTGTCCTGATTGTCAGTCAAAACATTTGATGCTTTCCCTTGGCAGGCTCACCTGTCGTAACTGCGGTGCTGAGATTGGTAGAATTGGCAAAACGAACAAATATGGTGCAAAACGCACTGAGATGAATGGTAAGATCTACGATTCAAAGTTTGAAGCGCAAGTAGCTGCTGAGCTAGATATCGAGAAGAAGCTAGGCCAGATAAAAGACTACGACACTCAATATCGAATTGAGGGTTGGGTATATGACGAAAATGGCAATAAAGCATTCCCATATCGACATAAAGTAGACTTTAGAATTCATAACTTGGACGGATCGTTCACCTTACGAGAAGCCAAAGGCGTTGAAACTGATGACTACAAGTGGCGACGGAAGATATTAGAGAATGTCTGGCTACCAGCTCATCCTGAATATACATACGAGGTAGTGTTTCAAAGAGGTAATAAGCGAACTCGTAAGAAAGGGGGTGTATGACATCCGCACAAAAAGAAAGGTTGATATTTAGGCTAGAAAACCTATATGACAGCATGGGTAATACAGTGGATATACTCGTCTCCCACAGGGACGAGGTCCCGGAAGTTGATCAATGGGTAGATGACCTAGAGTCAGATATGGGAATCCTCACTGAGTGGATCAATTTTCTTCGCGACTACGACAATTAATGACCTGGTGCCTAATTCTATGCTTTGCCCTATTTTCATAGAATGTTGATCGGTTAAATGACTAGATGCCATACCTTTAATAATCTTTAAATTCTAGTAACAGCCAGGCCCTACCCTAAATACATTAAACGAAATTAATCGTGATATCTAACACGAGGAGAAATGATTTATGAAAAAACCAGTAGCAGAAGTAAATATCAAGATATTTAGCGGGGGTGGTTATCACAAAGCCAACACTGTCGTTAAAATAAACTCTAACAACCCAAATACTGTTATCGCTACGCTAGAGGCTCTTGAGGATACCAAAAAGAAAATTACCAAGAAGGAATATAAGAAGGCAGCATTAATCAAAGAGTTGGAAGATATTTTTAAGGATTAATAAACTATATGGGTATACCAAACGAGACTAAAATATCAGCAGAGAAAACTGGACAACCACATGTTGTAGATGTTACTCACCTTAGGTATCGAGATATACACGGGCGTGAATTTACACAATATATCATAGTGTTTTCAGACGACTCTTACTGTTGGATTAGGAAACCTAAAGACGAGGAGGTATTAAGAGATGTCCAATAAAGAACAAGAATTAAAGCAGTTTGCGTTTGATTTAGTAAATAATGCAAGCAACGGTTTATCGTTAGACTACTGCAAACTTATTGGTGATGACTTTGAGATTAGGTTTCTTACGTCTGAAAAAAGCGGAATAACTATTAGACTAAAAAGCGATCAAGATATAAGCGACTTGAAGGTCGAGTTGGCAAATAGACTGGCATCGTTAGGGTGGTACCATGAAGCAATATAAACTATTAAAAGATTTGCCAGAACTGAAGGCTGGATCCACTTTTGTGGAAGTCGGCAAAGGAGACATGGAAAATCTGAAATTAATCTATCAAATTGACGATGACGGCGTTCCTAGATGTGCATACACATGGATCGACCCAGAAAAGCCAAATGAGTGGTTTGAGGAAATCCAAGAGTCAACAGATAGTATTCACTGGAAGCCTGAGCAAAATGAAAAGATTTGGTATCTTGATGAAAATGGTGATACTAATTTTACATATTTTGATAAAGATAACCCATATCACCTTAGGCGTGTTGAGTTTGGTAACGCCTATCGCACCTCAGAAGAATGCGAGAAAGCTAGAAGCCGTAAATTCGCCAAAGCCAGACTACGCCGAACATCAACATTTGAGCCAGATTTTGAAAATAGGAACGGCGGGTGGATTGTTGTTTATAACTATGCATATCATAAGCTATTTGCAGAAAATATTCGATTTGAAGATGCTGGTGAGCCTGTTCGTTATGCCACCGAAGAAGACGCCGAAAAATCCATCAAAGAAAACCGAGAAGACTGGTTGACTTATTTTGGAATTGAGGAGGAAGAATGAAAGAATTTAATATTCCAGTAAAAATAACGTTAAATTGCTCCTTGCCAGTGCAAGCGAGTAATCAAGATGAGGCTTACGAAATTGCCGATGACACCATGTACTGGGCATATCAGAATGGTGCGCCAGAGCAACATAAAGATTTGTCTATTCTAGGTTGTGAGATAGCAGTGGATGGTGAAGATATAGATTTAGACGAGTACAGAGACCCGTCTGATACAGATTCCTAAAACGTGTATTCTACGGGGTGTATGAACGTGTAAACACCATTAGCCAATGACCTACCATACGTCGAAAAACTGGATGAACATTAACAATTCAACCGTGTAACTGGACAGATGATACGCACACTCCTATATGGTCGTATTTCAGCCCACCCTGAAGCACCAAATACTTGTGGAACGTTGTTGTGAGAGCTAGAGTCATAACACGTGTATCGTCTGTTCAACTGGTAGCACCAGTGTCTAGGCTTTTCATTTGCCTATAGAATTGAGTGCAGGTGGAAATCGGCTCAATCTGGTGCTATCAACTGGCAACATCATCAAGAACAAATTAACCATATTAGTGCTTTACGAATGGTGTTGCTGAATGGCTATATAAGCAGTGAGCTAG
Organism: uncultured Candidatus Saccharibacteria bacterium; assembly: GCA_963532835.1. Classification (GTDB taxonomy): domain Bacteria; phylum Patescibacteriota; class Saccharimonadia; order Saccharimonadales; family Saccharimonadaceae; genus Nanosynbacter. The sequence continues at coordinate 46,458 of CAUSLL010000005.1, read as the reverse complement.
CAGTCGCTAGTCCCTCATCGCAGTAAGTGTTTTTCTAATAGCACTAGCTGGTAACGGGCAGATGACAAGTTAAGTCCCGTGTGAGTTTGTTCCTGGCTGCTTATATAGCCAACCAGTTATGCGGTTGAATTAAATAATGAATGGATGGTATGAACTATGACGAACGACAACACAGTAGATGAGAGAACGCTAAAAATAGTTGAGCTCGCTAAAGCTGGTATAGGCGGCGAGAAAGAAGCCGCCCAGCGTATCCTACAAAGAATTTGCGCCAAACAGGGGCTATCATACGAGGATCTGATCAACAGCACCTCAGAAAAATGCAGCGAACACCTAATCGTAACGGGCAAACTAACCAAAAGCGAGCAAACAATAGCGGCACAGGTTATGTATAGATTTGCAACCAGTAAAGAGCACCCCGAGCTATGGACGTCGAGGAGTAGACACAACCGCGCCCTAAAAGGCTTTATAGCCGTATGTACCCCAACCCAGGCAGCAGAAGCACAATACGCCGTAGATCTATTCCTGAGAGCCTATCGTGCAGAGTTAAAGCGAATACAGCGTGAAACTAATATCGCATTTGTAATAAAGCATAGACTGTTCGCACAGTACGAGACAGAGGGCGACAACAACGAAGAACTAACAGAGGAAAAACGTGCAGAACTAACCCGAGCCCAGCTAGCTAGCTACAATATGGCAGAAGTGCCTATGTATAAAGCAATAGAGCAAGCTAATGCAAGACAGGATGAATGATTGGTAAACGACTAATATCAACTAAACCACTAATTTTGTGGACATAGATAAAGGAGATCAATTCATCATGACACACAAAGAATCCAAGTCAAGTGAATCGGCACAAAAGCCTAAGCTAGTATTTCCGTGGTCAACGCAAGATGGCTATTTTAACGGTGATATGTTTGAAGACTGGCTCAATTCAAAGCTCGATCCTGACGATCCATACTTTAAGTTGCAGCGAATGATCAAAGCCAGAGAGACAGCCATTTATAGCCAGTTCGTAGATGAAGCTACCAGGATATTAAAAAAATCAGTGCTGGATAGAGGGAGGGTCTAATATGGAAACATTTGAACTATGCAAAGAGCTACATGAGCTAAAACCTGATTGGCAAGGCATTACTGGCTGCAAGCATCTCATCAAGTTCAAAGCTCCTAAATCACATATCTATCCTGAGGATGTAAATCGACCCTGCTACGATTGGGCACCAGAATACACACTGGAATATTTATTGGATAAGTTGCCAGACGCTATTGAGAATAAACTTGGCGTTGGTGCATTAACACTATCCAGTAGAAAAGTGCAATATAGGGACGGTTGGCTAGCGTTTTATGGAGATGACGAAGGATGCTCAATAGACAGCAACTTAGTTTGCGCCGCACAAACCCCGCTAGACGCCGTATTAAAGTTAGCCATAGCAATGGCAGAAAAGGGGTTGGTATAATCCATGGCAATGAAAATAGATGACACAGACCTGATAGATAGAGTAACTCCTATTCAAGTGATTATACCGCTATTAGTCATGACAGCACTTATATTTCTCATCGGTAAAGCGATAAAAGACGACCCATTCCTGTCTCCCACTGAGATTTGTCAAAAACATTTTGGTAAAGACTACGTTTATCAAAACGGGTATAAAAGTGCAAGCTTCTGTGTAGACAGCTCAGGTATTCCAAAATACCCCAAAAGCTGGCGCGAAAAGAAACACTCAAAGGAGGATAGATAATGAGTTATAAATTATCAAAGATAGACATGTTTTTCATCACAGCCGTAGTGTTACTGGGTATTTTCTGCATAGCGTTTTTAATTTTCTTATCTATCAGTGACATGACTGAACAAAGGCAAATCAAAGAAGCCGAGGCTCGTTGTGCATCTATTGGTGGTAAATTGGGGCACCTGAAGTGTTACAAGGACGGAAAGGAAATCTAATGCGTGAAATAAAATTTAGAGCTTGGGACAACCTAGAAAAGGATTACCTTAACGAAAAAGACATAGCTATAAACAATCTGAACAATATATTTATATTTGAGATATACGATAAAAATGACACTGACTTGTGGTATACGCGATTGTTACCAGACCCAGACAACAAGCGGCATGTTATCGAGCAATACACAGGGCTAAAAGACAAGAATGGTAGAGAGATTTATGAGGGAGATATTGTAGAGGTTAAACATAGTGATTGGACAGAACCTACAATACACGTAGTTAAATGGTGCGGTGATGAGAAGTATCCTGCATTTAATCTAAAACCAGAGTTAGACGAAGCGATGAACAGCATCGCCTTGGTGGCTCAGTCAGACTTTTTTAGTGTAAAAGTTGTAGGTAATATTCACGAAAACCCTGAACTTTTGGAGGAGAAATGAACCCATACATAGAAATACACGTAACCCTGGAGCGATTTCAAAATGAATTTTTGAGACTGATAACTAAAAAAGTTGTTAAGGATGAAGATATCAATAAGGTTTATCAAAAATATGATGATGAACTTATGGATATTGTCAAAAAATCCGAAATCGAAGCCCTCAACCAAGCCCTAGAATATATGGGACAATTTCCAGACTTCAATTTAGCTAATATGTATGAGTATATCAAGGATAAAGAAAGGAAGTTGCATGATGATGGATAAATATCTTACGAATGTTAGAAAAGAAATAAACTTCAGCTATAAAGGATACGATGTATCAATGACTATCACTGTTAACGGAGGATCGTGCAAGGTGTTTAAGGACGGCAAATTGCAGCATGGAGGTGGTATATTCCCCTGTTTCGTTCCGCCGCAAAATCTCTTAGAGGCTACAGAGCGAGGTGTATATGCAGCATTAAACACTATGAACATTGTAGAAAATATTATTAAACATAATGAGAGTAAAGATGAATATAGTTAGTTTTATACGCCAACAAAGAATCAAGTGGCTGAAGTGGCGAATTAGACGAAACAGAGTTTGGCTTAACTATGCGATGGATACCTACAATCGCATCAATATAGAAGGCTGTTGGGACGACAGCACCTTACAACTTATTGAATGGAGAATGAATCGCTACGAGAATAAGATTTTGTTATATAAAGCGAAAATCGTCTACTTAACGGAAAAAGAAAGGAGCGAGAGAAATGGTAAAGAATGAATCAAAGCCGTCTATCCAGTGCAACAAGTGCCATAAGCGGATAAAATACGACCGCTACTATGGTTATAGTCACTATTGCAGTGGACGTGTAGAAGATATTTATAAGGCAGCACGTAAAAGACTGTGCTCTGTAAACTCCCTTCAAAATCGTGATGCCCAAATTTTTGGAATGCATGATATTGCCGACGATTTAAACTCTGCGAGCGTAGTGTACAATCCAGAAGCCGATAAACTATTAAGAAAGGAAATTGAAATGAAGAATCGCAAGAGGGATCGCATTGAGAGCTTAGTAAGGTCAATTGACCATGCAAAAGAAAGAATATCGTATTGGGAAAGGCTTAGGGGGAGTGATGGTTACGACATTCTTATAAGATTCAACACAAGCAACAAAGAACCTAAAGTAGTTGAATACGGAGATGATATCGTAGAGCAAATTATCGATAATTACAAGCGATACCTTGAAAAATACAACAAAGAACTGGATGAGTTGCTCAGTCCAGAGACTACAGGAAGCGAGCAATATGTGCCACCCAAGGGCAAGAGGTGGTTTTGGGGGGAAGGAGGGGTGAATAATGAACAAAGACGATTTTGCAGGGTCTTTATTGACAATAACTGAAATAGTGGAAGAAATTGCAAAAAACGCTCATTCTATTAATGGGCTACAGATAGGGCGATACGCCTGGTTGCTTCAGTGCATAATTCGTGAAGAGAGCATGAGAGCTGTCATAACGGAGTTGACTGAGGTATCAAAAAAAATACCTCTAGATCGGCGAGCCAGAGTTATAATAGACCAAAGAATATGTGATATTGGTATTGCTTATAGCGAGGCTATTGTTCGAAGAAAACTATACGGATGACCCTTTATGAAAGGAGACAACACCACGAAGAGTTGCGTATGAAGATAAAAGATATTTTTGGAGAAAGAATATAGAACAATTAATGAAAAGAGTGTGACAATGGACGATAAGTTATTTGATGAATCAATAGCAGAGCTAAAAGCTTATATCGAAGATAATGCCTCAAGAGCCAAGTCTATCGTAAGTCAGTTGCCTAAAACATACAATATAGTGTCTATGAATGAGTCTTTTAATGATGGCTGGAGAACTGGTTTTAGACGATGTTTAGCTGAGGTAAAAAGACTTGTGGGTGAGGATGTGAAAAAAGACGGCTAAAAGTTAAACTGTCTCGTCAAGAGACACCGCAGTGAGATTATAATATTTACAATGCTCATGCTTTCCTGTATAATATAAAACAATAAGAGGTCCTTTAGCAGTATATTCCTTGCGAGGAATTTTTAATGGCGAAAACAGCCGCTAAAGATAAACCTAAATCTCCTAAAACACCGCCAAAGAAAACGCCTAAAAAGAATGGGCGTCCTTCAAAGTATACCGATAAACTAGCTGATAAGATTTGTCAAATGATTGCTCAAGGGCAATCGGTCCGTTCTATTTGTGCAAAAAAGGACATGATCTCTATGCAGACGTTTTTCCGCTGGCTGCGAGAAAATGATAAGTTTCGTGAGCAATACGCGCGTGCGTGTGAGGAGCGGTCGTATATGCACGCCGAAGACATCATTGAGATTGCCGACAACGCTAGTAATGACTATATGGAAAAGTTGGAAGGTGACGGCTATATATTCAACAGCGAAAACGTTCAGCGGTCACGTCTGCGGATTGATACGCGTAAATGGTTGATGTCTAAGCTAAATCCAAAAGTCTATGGCGACAAGCTGGATATGACGACAAACGGTAATGACATAGGAGTGACGCTAAGTGCAAGCCAAGCCGAGCAGCTGCTTAACGCAAGAGCAAATCGTCGGGATTCTTAGAGAATCTGCTGAAAATGGTTCTTTCGCCGAATACTGTATTGCTATCGATCCGAAATATCAGCTGGAATGGTTTCACGCTGAGATTGCAAAGGAGTTGGAGCGTGGCTACCAGCGGCTGATGGCAGGTGAAGATGTTCGCCTGATGATATTTATGCCGCCGCGACACGGTAAAAGCGACACCGCCACCCAGAAGTTTCCATCATGGGTGTTGGGCAAGAGTCCAAATATTCCGATTGTAGTATCGTCATATTCTGCTGAGTTGGCTACCGACTTTGGTCAAAAAACCAGAGATATCATGCAGTCTGATACATACAGTGCAATGTTCTCAACACGACTGCGTGCGGACGCCCGCGCTAAAGGCCGTTGGATCACCAAGGAAGGTGGTGGATACACCGCAGTTGGTGTTGGTGGAGCACTAACTGGACGCGGATTCAAAATTGGCATTATTGATGATCCGTTTAAGAACCGCGAGGAGGCAGATAGCCCTGTAATACGTGAAGCCCGTGACGGCTGGTATAAGTCAACCTTCTCAACGCGTGAAGAAGGCAACTCGATGATCGTCTTTATTCTTACGCGTTGGCACGACGATGATCTAGCCGGCCGTGTGCTCAAAGCGTCACGAGAAGCTAAAGCTAGAGGTGAAGCGTATGATGAATGGAAAATCATTGAATACAAGGCTATCGCTACCGAGGACGACGAACACCGCAAAGCAGGTGAGGCACTATGGCCTGATAAATTCTCGCTTGAAAAGCTACTAAAAAAGCGTGCAGAGATGGGGAGCTATGAATTCTCGGCACTATACCAGCAAAACCCAATTGACGAGGAGAACCGCAAGTTCAAGCAATCATGGTATAAATACCGCGAATTCAGTAACGTCTTACAGCGTGATACCTACAACGTCATGACCATCGACCCTCGAGGCAAAGATGACGTGAAACAAGGTACCGACTACATCGGTATTACCCTCAACTTTATCGATCGTGAAGGCAAATGGAACGTGATATGTTATCGGACAAAACTATCAGCGACAGACCTGATTGATCTTATGTTTACGAACTGGAAGCGGTACAATCTACACAAGATTGGTATCGAGGATAACCAGTTCACTCAAGCTCTGAAGTCGGTTTGGGAAGAAGAGATGCTACGTAGAGGTGTCTATATGGATGTCGAGCTACTAAAACACGGCGGCCATAGTAAGGCGTTACGTATCGAAGCCCTAGTTCCACGATACGAGCGCGGCGGCATCTACCACATTAAGCACGGTGATACGAATTTCTGCAAAGACCTAGAAGGTGAACTCAGTATGTTTCCAAAAGCCACTAACGATGATGCAAGCGATTCATTAGCATATCAAGTACAACTGGCTCAACGCCCAGAGGACGATGTCGGTAGCGGCGAGGTATACAATCAATCACTTACAGACAGAGACATAACAGCAACATGGAATTAAGGAGGGGATCATGAAAAAGTTTGTACCAGAGTTCGGCAAAGTTAAAGAGAAGCAGCAACTAGATGAGAATACTACAGTTGAGGTTGAAAATAATTATCAAAACCACAGCATCATTGCAACAAAACTACATTATGAGGAACGCTTCCGTGTTGGATCTATGGCTGAGGCACGAGATAAAGTTGACGAACTCACTATGAGGATTGAGAAGGATGAAGGCTTAATCAACCCATCAATACAATATGATGGCAGAGCTAAGATGGTGTATAAAGGATCATTTGATGTCGTCTTTAAATACACAAAGCTTGGAGCGCAACGGAATATTTCCCAATAAACATAATTGTGATATAATACAAGCGTAAACCACTGAAAACAACCAGAGTTTACTGCAAATAACAGTAATCTTTGGAGTAATCAGTGGCTTTTTCTTTTCTAACAGAAGAAAATATCTTTGAACTATACGGTACTGCTAAAGAGCAAACCGAACTGCTGACCGAGCCATTTTCGGAGTTTTCTCGCATAGCCCGAAATAAGCCGCACCCGAAAATTCCAAAGGCGTTTCCAAAAACCACCGACGGTACAGCATCTTCAATCATTATCAAATCGCCACGACGCACGATTCAGCAGTTGCCAACTGGTGTTGTTAGCACTCCTGATGAAAACAGTCCATGGCCGATTGTTGCTGAGTTTGTCTACTTGGAGAAAATCCTGCCTAATGCCAATACCGAATACGACTTGATTCATAAAAGCTGGATGACAGTAGAAGGCGGCGAGACGTTTGGTGCGCAGGGTGTGTACACGCCAATGCTATATAACGACGACGAGCTCCTGCCAGACTACCTGATCGTATCGTGGCGGGATATCTTCATTCAACCAGGCAAGAAGTCTGCCAGCGATTGCAGTTATGTGTTCATGCGTTCATGGTGGCAAGAGGCTGACGTCGAGCAGCTTATTGACGCTGAAAAAGAACGCCAGCGCAAAGCTAAGGAAGAAAACGCAGAGTATGAACCGTCATGGGATTTGGAAGCTTTGGAGGAAATCAAGGATGCCATCATTAGCAAGGACGACAAAGCACAGAACGAAGCTGAGCAGGAGCGTTCGCTTGACCCATCAGGTATTGAAATTGTGACCGGTTTTCAGGTTGGTGTCGGTGCAACGTTCTACACCTTCAATCCTGCTACCGAGAATATTGTACGACGTAAGAAAAATAAAGACCCACGTGGCAAGATACCTATCTCTTGGTATTTCTATGACGCCGATGGTGCAAACCCTCTTGGTCGTAGCGTACTGGAACTCATCGGTCCTCTGCAAAACCTCATCGATGGCGATATGCAGGCGTATCAATACAACCGTGCAGCAGCATTGCAGCCGACCGTTAATGTGTTTGGCAATGTCAACGAACGACGACTCAATTTTGGCGCGAACGCTGTTAACAAGATCCAAGATCAGAACGCACGTATTGAAGTGATGAATGTTGATACTACTGCCATTCGTGAGTATCCAAACCTGTACGGGTTGCAAAAGTCGCAGATGCTCAACCTGGTCAACAGTCCAGACACCTCAATCAGTGCTGAGGTTGGCAATCCTGGCTTTGGCAAGACACCACAAGCACTCAAGACTCAACAAGCACAATTATCCATTGACGACAACGCCCTCCGTAAAGGATTTGAAGCATTCTTTGAAGAATGGAGCGAGACAGCTATCAACCTCTATTTTGCTGAGCGTAGTGGAGTGGAGAAAATGCAGCTCGATGATGAAACGGCCGAGAAATTGCGAGCATTGGAGCGCGATGGTCATGAGCTGGACGGCGTTGAGCTAGATGAAAATAACGTAGCAACTATTGATTTCTCTAAAGCACAAGGCGTATTGAAGTTTAAGATTGACGCTTCAACCACCAAAGTCAACAGTGAAGCGGCACAGCTTGATGCACTGAAAACTCTAATTCAGACATTAGACTCAAGCCAATCACTCAACCAAGTTGTGCCAATCAAAAAGAAGCTGGCAGCGTGGAACGCAATCGTCGCCAACTCTGGAATTGATGGATTAGACGAGCTAAAAGTTACTGAAGAAGAAATGCAGGAGGCGCAAACTCAAATTGCAATTCCTGCTACTGATGAAACAGCCGCAGAAGAAACGGCCGAACAGCCCGTAGAAAATGAGGTACAGGTTACTGAAACCCCCGTAGAGCCACAAGAAGATGCAGAGCCAAGCATTGTGAGTGAATTGCGTCAGATAGGTACACCTGAAGACTTAATCGCGGAAGTGCCAAGCATGATTGAAAAAGGCTTTACCGAAGAGGAGATAATCACCTCAATTATGGGCGTTATTCAGAAAGAGGAGGATGAATAATGGAAGACAATTTATATCCACGTAGTACCGAGTACTTTGTGCCAAATGCCGACATGGATGAGCAGCGCGAAAAAGCCAAGCAGGCAGAGGAAGAGGCTACAAAAAATGATCTACATAAGTTGCAGCAAATTGTAGACCGATGGAATGAGCGGATCGATTTCTACAAGTCAGTTGATGCTATCCCAAAAGAAGCCACAACCGACAAGGAGCAGTTGGCGATTTACATGTTGGCACATAAGGAAGTTGTGCGGATTTTACGAGAGGAAAGGAGTGCATTGGAGAGTATCATCGACCCTATTTAGGGAGGTGTGTTGCTTTGGTTGGCTAATCCTCGCTAGTAGCTAACCAAAGGAGCGCATCTCACGCAGCCCAGGTTCGTCACCTGTGATCGACGCTTAAACAATTTAATGAGAAGGAGGGTGCTATGCCGCATACAGAAGCGGAAAGCCAAGAAGTCGTAAATACCGAGGTAGAGCAGGAGTCTACCCAAGCTGAGACGACGGCAGCTGAAACACAAAACTCTGAGGCTTCGAGCGAGCCAGACACCAAAGCGGTTATTTCAGATAGCGGCGAGGTGGTACGTGTCAAAGTCGATAAGTCCAAGGAGGAGGACAAAGAGGGCGAATCCGAGGACAAGTCAGACGAAGACCCGAAGCCGAAACGGGGCAAGGAAGCCCGCCAAGAGCAACTGGAACGTGAGTTAGACGAAGACAATCGAGCTATCCGTGAATTGGTTGCTAGGCGAAACCAAGCGAGAGCTACCCGCCAGCAGTTGGAACAAGAGCAGGCACAGCAGTATCAGAAAACACCACCTGAAATGCAAAACCAGCCATTACCAACGCTAGAGCAGATTATGCAGACGGAGAACCCGGAGACGGGAGATTTCTTCACTGAATTTGAAGCTAAGGCGGTATTGCAAAACCTAGAGCTACAGCAGCAGATAGTGGGTATGCAGGAAGCTCAAGAGCAAGCGGCTTACGAAGCCCAAGTCAGTGCATCAATTAGCGGTATGTCGTCAGATGCTGAACGGGCACTCAAGGATTTTCCAGAGTTCGACCCAGAATCTGATGAATATGATCCAGAACTTGACGCTGATGTGGATGAATTCCTACAAGGAATGCTCATTTACGACAATACTGGCAAGCTTATTGGTTCGCGAGAAAGTATATATCAACTGTATCAGTCATTCCATAAGGCGAGAGGAGAGAAGCCTAAGCGAACAGTGATAAACGATGCGGGAGATTTCCGCGGTAGCGGTGCCCGAATCGAAAAACCGTTCGAAAAGATGTCCACCAAAGAGATGGAGGCTTATCTTCGCCGAAAGGGACATGACGTTTAAGAAAGGCTATAAAAGATGGCGACAAACACAACCGCAACACTTTCAGCTGAGATGATCCAGTATCTGGAAAAAACATTCTTGGAGCGTAGTGAAGCGCGCACGATTCATGCTGAAGGTGCGAAAAAGAAAACCTTGGAGAAGAACAGCGGTACAACCGTTACTTTCACCAAACGTTCACCATTCGCCCCAGCGACTACACCGCTGGTGGAAGGTGAAAACCCGCAGGACGACGAGATCAAGAGTAACAAAGTTACTGCAACCTTGAAGGGCTACGGTAAATGGACAAAGGTCTCAAGCATGCTGTACAACACATCGATTGATCGTGAGATGAAAGAAACGATTGAGATGATGGGGCAAAATGCGGGTGAGACAATCGACGCGTTAGTTCGCAACGTCCTGCACCAGGGCGCAACCGTCCAGTTTGCAAACAAGAAAACTGCTCTAAGCGCGATTACAGATGACGATATATTGACGGTCGCAGAAGTCCGTAAAGCAGTTCGTACGTTGAAGAAAAACAACGCGATGGTCTACTCTGACGGCTTTTTCTTGGGTAAAGTCGGTCCAGATACTGCCTACAACATCACCGGCGATACTGCATGGATTGACGCTCAGAAATATACTGGTCGACAAGAACTGTACAAGGGTGAGCTGGGACGCTTGCACAAAGTCCGCTTTATCGAGGCGTCAAGCAACCAGATGGAGGAGAGTAGCACTAAGACTGTTTACTCAAACTTCATCCACGGTCAAGAAGCATTTGGCGTGGTGGATTTGGCAGGTAGCGGCTTGAAGAAGATTATCATCAAAATCAGTGATAAAGGTGATACTTCTAACCCGCTCAACCAGTTCATGACAGTTGGCTGGAAAGCTGAAGCGTTTGCATCGGCAGTACTTGATCCAAAATGGATCATCAACATTAAGACAGGTGCTAAGGACTAGTAGCTGGTAACCGGGGCGGCTCACACCGCCCCGCCAAAGAAAGGAAATAACATGGCAGAGAAAACTCCACTGAAACCAGAGCCGGCTAAAGCGGAAGCTCCAAACGACATGGAAGCTCAAATCGCTGCGGCAAAGAAAGAAGCTGAGGCTAGCGCCGCTGACATCATCGCCCAAGCGAAAGCAGAAGCCGAAAAAATCATTGCCGACGCTAAGGAAGCTAGCTCAGACGACGAGGTTATCACCCGCAGCGTCTCTAAGCAAGACATTGTCGACGCTTACGACCATGGCATGAGTCACATGGAAATTGCTCGGAAATTCTATGGCAACGTCAACGACGACAGCATGCAGAAGGTTATTAGAGTGATTAATTCAGAGTTTGAACCGCTGGACGACATTGACCCAGAGGTTGAAGTTACCGAAGCCTGGAGTTAGACATATGGACGGGACACGAGAGGGTGAATTGAAACGGTTACATGAGGTGTTTAATAACCCTCTCAAGTCCCGTCATGAGCGCAGACTAGCCCACGACACATTCAACAAGATATTACGCCAAGTAAAAGATAAACACCTCACTGAATTACGTCGTAGGCTAATCCGAGCCCATAATGCTGAAGATGTGGATGCCGCCGAAAAAATAACCGATGAGATAGATGAGTATTCACGGCGGATGGGGTATAAGTAGAAAAATACATGATGGTGAGAACCATTTCGTGCACATCCACGAAATGGTTTTTTTGATGAGCTTATGCTATAATAGCCTTACAATTAAGCACGAAGTGTGACTCTAAAGAAACGAGAGCGCGTTGTGATCCAAACAGATGGAAACGTGCGTCGCAGCGTTGTATAAGTAGTAATCCGAGGTTATCGCTAAAGAAATGCGAAACCGCCCAAGCCAGTACGGAGCGAAGGATTAGGCCCCCTGAGCGACCAGACAACAGACGAGAACTCTTATCCAATTTAATAGTAGTTTCACAATTTGGAGATTTGGGGTTTGTGGTGTATGCTAAAGGTACTTTAGTAATAAATAGGGAGTCTTACTAAGATGGGAACAAAACCACAAGTCGTCAAAGGCGTCATCGGCGCCGCTGTTGGTGTTGCCGCGTTGGCTGGCATCGCTGGAGCAATGGGTAACGGTCAGCAACAACATGCAGCACCGGCACCAGTAGCTCAGCCTGTAACCTATTCAGACTGTAGAACGGAAGAAATACCGTTTGAAACACAGTATGAAGGCGATACGGGCAAATACGGCTATACAGAAACAGTCAAACAGCAAGGTGTTGTCGGAAGCAAAAAGATTTGCAAACCAAGCAAATCGGGATATGAGGATAAGGTAGAGGTCATAACTCAGCCAACAACTCATATCGTTGTCCGTACGCCAAAGCCAGCACCACAGCCGGTTCAACAACAAGTAACCCATAGGGTCGGAGCGATCTGTCGTGATGGTTGGCGGTCATACGCTACCGGAAGAGGGGCTTGCTCGCATCATGGTGGTGTAGGCGAGTGGCTGTATGAGTGAGAGTACGAAAGATAAGGTCATCGACTTTCTTGCTGGTATATTGGCGATAGGAATGGTAATACTTGTAGCGTATGCGTGTAGCTATTACTTTGGCAATTCTAGCAAGACAAAATCAAACCATACCCAACGCAAAAGCAGTAGTTCTTCAGGTATTACCAACCCAAGCAGTAGGTATTACGATCCTATTGATGAAGACGAACCTAGTGAGGATGACGTATACTACGAAAATTGCTCTGAGGCTCGTGCAGATGGTGCAGAGTCAATCCGCGAGGGCGAACCTGGCTATCGGGAAGAGCTTGACCGAGATGGCGACGGCATAGCGTGTGAACCATGGCGCGGTAGATAATTGACATTTCACCTCTGTTGTGCTACAATGCAAGCATGAAAAAGGTGGTCATGGCTACTATCATTACTCTAGCCCTCGCAGTGGGTGCTGTTGGTGGTATATGGCTAAAGACTCACCTGGATGCTCAAGCAGTCGCTAAAGTAGCTCAGGAGCAAAAACAGGAGCAACCGAAGAGCAAGTACGACGTTGGTCCCGTAGATGCACAGGAAATGCTAGAATTGGTGAACAAAGAGCGCGCTAAGGTCGGTGTGGCGCCACTGAAAATCGATGAAAGACTAAACGCCAGCGCCCAAGAAAAAGCCAATGACATGCAGGTACGTGATTACTATGGACATGAATCGCCAGACGGCATTGAGGGCTTCTCGCTCGTATTCAGGCACATGCCAGGCAAGTGCCGGTATGCCAGTGAGAACCTGGCAACACTTCTGGTCCCGATTAGCAATAGCCGTAAGGCTATAGACGGCTGGATGTCTTCTACTAAAGGACATCGTGAAGCTATACTAGACAAAAAATACGACTTAGTTGGTTTTGGTATAGCTAAAGATAAGCACGGTAATTCTCTTGTTGTTCAGCATTTCTGTGAACTCAACAAATAGCGTTAGTTAGTATATAGCGCAAACCCCAAATCTCCTTTTGTCTCGAAAGGAGATTTTTCTTATGAACGGAGACGCATCATACCGTCAATATCTTCAATATCACGCTAACAATCACCCCTCAGCCACTAAGCGTGCTGAGGCACAAGCCCTACTCAACGTAGTCGGTGACGACGGACGGATCAATGGTAACTTCCTAACCGGTGAGCGCCATGGACTATTTGGAATGCGAACAAGGGAGCAGAACTCTAATGGGTATAGTGCCTCATCTGTTAATCGCTCGGTTAATCCATGGTGGCAGAGCTCATATGCCAGTTGGCAACAGGCTAACCGAGGAGGCGGCTCTAATGCCGGCAATCAGAACCTCAACCTCGGCTACTACGGCGGCGGAGGAGGTGGAGGCTGGGGCGGCGGTAACCGTGCCAGTGCTGCTCAGTTAGCAGAATATGATCAAGGTATTGGTCAGTTAGAGCATGGTCTAGGTCGTATAGACACTCAGCTAGGCGTACGTTTGGGTAATATCAACAACCAGTACAACACCAAGAAAAATGAGTTGCGCAGTTCTTGGAACCGTGCAGAGGGTCAGTTCAATGATCAGACTCGCCAGAACCAGCAGCAACGCCGTACTAACATTAATAACATCAATGACCGATCCTCTGTTGGATTGCGTGGCTTATTGCGCTCGCTCGGTAGTATGGGTGCAGTTGGATCAGATATGCAACTAGCAGGCCGTGCGGTACAGAACCAAGCCAGCCAACAGCGTTCTGGTGCTGGTCAAACCTATGCACAGAACCAAAAGCAAATTGATACAACATGGGGTCAGTTTAAGAACGATTACGCAGATGAAGACAAGAAGTTGAATGACTGGAAGGCAAATGAGGATAGTGCAGCCCGTCAAGCGTCACAGACTACACGTCAGAATCTATTGACGCAATTAGCTCAGATGAAGAGCCAAAAGGCTGCCGCACAGGGTGCGAACGGTGCTAATGCCGCACGTGCAGACCTTGGTCGCGCAAATGCTCTGTCAGGTGAAATTGATAACCTTGGGCGTCAGCAGAATACCTACACTGGTAACAAGGTGGAATACAAGGCTAAAGATCTAGACAGCTATAAGGTAGGGGGAGACACTTCAGTTGGAGTATCTGACCCAGCTAACCCTGGAAGCGATCCAACACTGAGCATCTACAACACCCGCCTCAATCAAGAGGAAGAGCGTAAACGTCAAAACCAATACCTGTAAATACCAAGGAGGGGATTAGGATATGGACTTTTTTCAGAGATTAGGTAACTTTTTTGGAGGAAAAGGTTGGGTTAATGATGAGGAAAAACGGCGCAAAGAGCAACAGGCTCAATCGCAGCCAATACAGCAACCGCAGCCTCAGCAGATCCAGCAGCCTCAACTAAATGGACAGTCGACATTACAAGTACGGCCAAACATACCGTGGGCTAATCAAAATAGTGGGCTTAACCAATCTCAACCAAAAGTCAATCTTAATCCCCTTGAACAGGCCAATCAGGCAAATCAACAATTAAATCAAAACAACCAGCCAAAACCGCAGGTTACGACTAACGATGCCCCTAAAATGCTTACCCCAGAAGGCCAACAAGATTGGGTCAACAAACAAAACCATCAGATTCAGATACAAAATGCAGTCAATCAGCCAATCCAGCAGCAGCCTCAGCCTATTCAACAGCCAAAACCGCAACCAGTACAACCTCAACAGGTCCAACAACCAAAGCCTGAACTACAATCAACAGTAGCCAGTCCATATCGTAGTTCAGTGCTTAACTCTCAAGGGGATAGTATAGCCCGTGCTTTAGACGCAGTAAATAAGAATATTGCTCAATATAAGACAGAGCAAGCGACTCGTAATGACGCCATTGATAATAAATTGCGTGCCCGCGGTGTTTCTGAGCCTGAAATCCTTAATAAACGTCAAGAGCGTATTCGTTTAGAGAATGAGGCGCATGTTGCTGCAAATGAAGCTCGCCAGTCACAAAACATGGCAAACATGCTAAAGCCTGTAGCTGCAATAGCTCAGCCGATCGATAGCGCAAGGCGTGCTGTAGTTAAAGGAATGGATAACGTCAATAAATGGATTGATTCATATGATGATAAGGCGGGATTTCAAGTCGATAGCCCAGGTGATTATGCAAGGTTTGCGGGTAAATTAGTGCCTGGAATGATTCAGGGAGCTGCGGAAGGGCCGGAAAAGCTTGCGTCCGCTGTTGTTGGTAAGCGCATGACGGAGGATGGTAGAGTAGAAAACCTCAATGGCATGCAGCGGCTTGGTAGTGCTGCTGATGGTGCCATTGACCTATTTGGTGTACCATTCGGTGCATCAGGCCAGCTAGTTAAGTCCGCATTGAAGCAAGGCGGTAAAGAAGTCGCCAAAGAGGCAGTAGATCAAGCTGTACGTAAGAGAATATTAGGCGCAGCGAAGAACATTGCCACCGGTGCTATTAAAGAGGGTGCTGAAGAAACAGTTCAATCTCTTGCTGGCGACCTAGCAGATGATGGCAAAATTAATACTGACTGGAAGCAGCACGCACAGGCTGGTGCTCTAGGTGCACTGGGCGGTGCTATGATGGGTGCTGGTGGTAAAGCAATCAGCACATTACGAAACCGATCAGCAAGCGTCCAACCCAATCAATCTTTAGAAGTACCAAGTACTACTATAGGTAAAGTACAAGCAGTGGAGCAGGTCCAGCCAACAGCGACCAACACTACACAGCCTGCTGGTTACTCAACCTTCTACCGTAGGCCAGTAAACACAGCATCGTTACGCCAGGCAGCAGAGGTCAACACAGTCAATACACGAAATAATCAGACTCACCCAATCCAGTCAATCAACGTTAATCAGACAGTAGAGACTGCCATACCAAATGCTAGCTCTGCTCTTAAGCAGGCTGTTAGTCAGAATATGTCAGACATTCAACGCGGTGATGTCAAAGCCGTAGCATCCCGTCAGCAGACCACTGGCAAACTAGAAAGCTATCTTGTCGAGCAGGCTACCCAGGGTGTACAAAACCGAGTTGCACAGGATGTGAGGTATAAGATGATACAGAATGGGACAAATCTATATCACGGCTCACCGCATAAATTTAATAAATTCTCTACTGATAATATTGGCTCTGGTGAGGGCAACCAGTCCTTTGGGTGGGGTCTATATTTTACTGATAATAAAGGTATTGGCGAGCACTATGCAGATATTGGCAACAACAATAATCGTGCGCGTATAAAAAATGACTTAATCTCTGGGGAATTCAGGGATAGTCTGTATGTAAATAAAGACACTATGTCCGATGAGCTTCAGCGTTTCTTATCTAAAAACGGGTACAATATTACAGCCAATATGAACCCAGATGAATTAGCCCAACAGGTTGATTCATTGCGACAGCAGAGTCAGTATTATGGCAAAAAGGCAGACGAGATGGCCGGAACTGGTTTCGATAGTGATTTTATAGCAGCATCCGAAAAGTACAACAATCTTGCTAGCGAACTAGAACAGATTGTGCGCAATAGCTCAGAAAAGAGACGTCTTGCCGAGGAAGAGATCAATCAAAGAGTTAATGATGTTGGTAATAGCAGAAACTTGTATAACGTGGATCTTGCTAGTAGTGATGGTCGTGACTTTGATTTCTTAAGTTGGTATGACACTGTTGATCCTGAGCAAAAACATAAGATAAAACAACAAGCTCTTGCTGAGAACTTAACCGACAAATGGGGAACTAGCGTAAGAGATACCGAGAGTTACCCTAATTCAATCCCATTCGACACTGATGAGTCTGGTGCGTCCATATATCACAAATTACAAAGTGAGTGGGGTATGACACCAAAAGAAACCTCTATGTTCTTAAGCCGTGCCGGTATCGACGGAATTATTTATCCGGCAGATTCTCTATTTAATGCTAATAATCGAGACCTTGGTAGGGCAGAGAGTACCAACTATGTGGTGTTTGATGAGAATAACGTAAAAGTACGAGATTACGTAAGGTATAAGCGTCAGGCAGATGCTCAAATGCAGGAGCTAACTAGCCAAAGTAGCCTCCTAGCACGCCACCTACAACTAACAGGTGATGAGCGCCTTGTATTCAATGAGTGGCAAAATGAAATGCAAAGAAAAGCACTCGGCTATTACGATCCAAATACCGACAAAATAAACCTGAACAAGCTGTCTGAAGACACTCTAAACCATGAATTGGGACACAAGCTCTTGGAGCGTGCAGACAATAAGCAGGAGCTTCTAGACACTATCCGCGAGTCTTATGGTGATGACTATCTCATTAGTAAGTACAGCAAAGAATATGGGGATGGTGACATTAACCTGCTAGCCGAGGAACAACTAGCTGACGGATTCAGTGATTACTATAACGGAATACTGAACGGTGAAAATAAAGTACGTCTAGGTGCTAGATTAGGTATTCCTCAGAAGGTCCTAGCAGTATATGACCGGATTACTGAAGCTATTATGGGACTTGTCGGCAAGCAAGACGCTATTAAGCAATTCTATGCTCAAATGGAGACCGGGAAATTTAAGAACGCCAAACAGCAAACACCTGGCGGCGATGGACGGGTGAGGACGATGAGTATTGATCCTGAAAGAGCACTCCATGCAATTAAAGGTATTGATGACCTAGCAAATAGTCGCCGTGCACTATTCACACTAGCACGTGTATCTGATAACTTGGCAAACAGGATAAAAACAGAGACTGGCATATCAATAAGTAAGGATGCACGTATCGTCATGGATAGGAGCGGCGCTGTTCATATGCTGTCTACTCATGGGCAGGGTGGTAAAAAGCCAGCTAATCCGTTGACCGATGCTGATCTGGGTAGGTTGCCATACGTTTTGGAAGATCCAGATGTAATTATCAAGGGTAAACCAGTACGAAACACAGAGCGAATTCGCATGGAGCGTAATCTTGAAGGCAATAAAATTGCTATTGTCGAAGTAATTAAAAAAGGCAACGAACTACGAGTCGTCACCTACTTTAATGATTCGTCATCTGGCCGCACCAATCCTGCATATAATATGTCGAGGCTTGATGATACGTCCGAAACGGGGCAATTACAGTCCACGAATCTTAACGACAGTTTAGCAAACAACACCCAAAATGTCAATACAAATAATCGTTACCAGCACCCTCTTCAAGAAACTATTAATGACATCCAAGATAATCCAAAGCCAAAGATGACCAAGGAGTTGCGTCAAGCTATTGATGCACGAATAGCAGAGACCAACCCAGAGTTGTTTGCGGATCAAGAAACTAATATCATGGGTGGTGGTACAAATTGGAATATACCACGCATCCATGTTGATGATCTAAAGCACTATCTAGGGAGTCTAACAGAAGACATACCAGTTGCCTACAGGCGTCGTACAGGCAAGCGTGATATTGACACTATTGCTCAGGAGATGGGTTATGACGAGATAGATGACTTTGTTCAAGAGCTGCAGCGTGCTGCCGAATCACGCCGTCGAGTGCGTGAAAATAAGCAAATGCTTGCCGAATTACGAAAAGATCCAGAAACCATTGCTTTAGCTCAGCAGGATGTTGAACAGGCGGCACAGGAGCGTGTTCGTGTAGCTAAAGAGACAAAAGAAAATGCATGGAATGAGCTCAAGGATATCATAGAATATCGCAAAGCGGCTATGATGGACGGTAACAATCAAGATGTAGCAGACGCAAATCAGGAAATCACTAGGATTGCCCGCCAGGCAGGACTTAAGCGGCAAGAGCTACAGCAATTTATTAGAAAGCACAGCGCTAATGTGATACCTAATACGAATACCGCGCCTCAATCAGCAGAGTCTAGTACATTCACTAATGTACCAATGGAAGATGGGCATTTATTAACAAAAGGTAATCTGTATGAACAAACAAAACCTGGAATACTGGACAATTGGACGAAGCCATTCAGGGATGGAGACTATGAATATCGTGTCCATACAAAACGTAGCCGAGATGGTAAAAAGAGCTTTACTAACTTTGAACGACGCTATATCTACGAAGATGGAAAACCTGGCGACTGGGTACCAACCTCGCGCGCAGCTTATATATGGAAGAGTCAGACAAACAGTATTAATAAGGTAGGCAGAAACGAGGCAATCCTGAAAGCCCTAGAAGCAGCTAAACAGGATGGCGAGGTCCAGGAATTCATGGCTTACAAAAACCCCGATAGTGCTGGTGGGGTCGCTGTCGTGCCTTTAGTAGGTGAGCATTCAATCGATGGTGGTTTTGTGCGTAACCCAAGGACTGGTGAAATTGAAGGTAACTACATCCAGGTAACACCGTTTGGAGTGGTTCATCAAGTTAATGGCAAGTTCGACGTAATAGAAGCTGATCACCTGACAAACAGTTTAGATAAAAGCAAGGGTGGCATCACAGACACCTTTAATCGTCTTGTTGAAAAAAATATTCAGGATAAGGTGGGCCAAAAACTGCTTAAAGACCTTTACTACCAAAAAACTGAAGCATACGCTAACTATGCTGATGAAATCGAGAACCTGCTAGGTAAACATGCTGCACTAGCTAAGCATATCGATAAAGCACGTCCGCGCTTTGCGAAGAGCAAAAAGTTCTGGGAAGATGTTGGTTTGTATACTGAGGGTAAGTTCCCTGTAGGTAGTGCTGATGAAAATATGAACGCTGCATTTGCAAAGAAGTATGGTAGCCGAGCAGCTGAGCGCGTCAAAGAGTATAACACATTCATGCGTAATAATTATGACGCCTTAATTTCAAACCTCAACTCGATTAGGCGTATGTATGGCAAGGAAGAAATCCCATACCTCAAGAACTACATGCCACACATCCAAAAGCGGAGTAATATCTTAGGCAGAGCAGTAGATAAGCTATTAGCCGCCGTGCCGACGGGTGTGAGAGGTGATATGGAAGGGCAAGCTCGTGGCGAAATACCAGCATCAATTGCTGGTTTATCTGCCGACTTTAAGCCAACCCATAAATTCAATGCTAATGAGAAACGTCGATTTGGCGGTATGATGAGTTATGAAAAAGATCCGCGCAAGGCTTTTGAATATTACGCAGATGTTATGCTGTACAACACTCATATGGAGCCGGTCATTGCCCGTGGTAGGCAAATAGAATCATCAATGCGTGCAATTGATATGGCTAAAAAGAGCGGCACTAACATTGATCCAGATAGTAATCTAGCTAAAGGCGACAAAATATCCAGCAAGGCTACTATTGCCGTACAAAACTTTGTCAATGAAATGGCCGGCAAGAGTAGTTCTCTAGATAGGCCATTTATTGACCAGACCAACAGAGGTGTACAGTTCATTCAACGGCTAGAGAGTATCAATGGTGCTAATAAGATTTTAGGTAATTTATCATCAACCCTAGCACAAACATTAAACTTACCAGAAACGGTCCGGGATAATGGATTGCGTAGTACGGGTCATGCTTTTTTGACGGCATTTGATAAAAGCACTAAAGAGGCAATGCGTAAATCCCCATTCTTGCGTGAACGCTACACGGATACTGACGGTAAATTTACTAAGTCTAAATACCAAAAGTTTACAAACGGTGTTAGCGTTGTTTCTGGTATGAATATGGTAGAGAAAAAATTCATACAGCTAAACTGGGCCGCTAACTACTACAGTGCTCAGAGAAAAGGGCTGACGGGATACCAGTTAATAAAAGCAGCCGATCAGGCGACTGAACGTGCTGTTGGTGGACGTGGCGTTGGTGCTATGCCGCAAGTATATAAATCAACACTAGGCAAGATGTTCCTGCAATTCACCTATGAAACTAATGAGAGCTGGAAAAATAATGTTGCAAACGTAAAGAGGTTTGGCTCTGAGATACGAGGCTTACAGTTCAAGGACGCGGGCGGCACGGCAACACGAGCCGCAGAAGCGTTTGCAGTTGCCTACGGGATGAATATGTTGATGAAGCTAGTAACCGGTAGTGAACCATTGGCTAATATGTATGATGCTATTAAGGACGTGCTGAGCAATGATGCGGATGATGATGGTGAAGATGACAAACTAGGACAAAAAATGGCTCGAGTTGGCTCAGAACTTGCAAAATTAAATCCGATTGCGTCCGCATCGCTTAATATGGTACCTAAATCTGAACGTGAAAAGATATTTGGTAAGACAAGTGATCTAGGGCGATTTGATGGTGCTACTGGAGTAGCGCAGACAGTAGCTAACCTTATAGGTGCTGGATACTACTCAACCCAGGGCGACAATGAGAAGGCACAAAAAAACTTGCAGGGGCTCATTCCCGTAGGTAATCAAATAAAGAAAACCATGAGTGGCATAAAGGTCCTACAGGACGGTGGAGATGTCTATACTGACAAGAATGGTAAGGAACATACAAACTTTGAAGTAGACTCTGGAAATGCATGGAATCAAGCTAAGGCTCTACTATTTGGCAAGAATGCATTGCGTCCAGACGAAAAATCAGCCGCTACATCGACTACCGGTGATGATGCAGGCAAGACCATTAAAGACTTTGAGCGTGGGCTTAAAAAAGGCACATACAAGATCCAAGACGGCTTATTGGTTAATAAGAGCGGTAATGTACAAAGAAACTACTATAAGTCTCTAGCAGAAGGTCAAGGTGTCAGTGACGAGGCCTACTATAACTGGATGAAAGCGTATAACATTGATAATGCTTCAACTACCAAAAAAGAGTTCAACTCATCTAATGATATCCTTAATAAGCTGGAAAATGGTGAGAAGAAGGTCAATAAAGCAAAGAGTGCCGTAGATATCCTCATGGGTAAACACAAGGATTTGCCAGATTGGGTACGGGAACGTTACTATCAAGAGTCTGGTTATACCAAGGAACAAATTGAGTATGGTGCAATGACTACGCATAAGGAAGTGAGCCTGATGGACAATTACTGGCGGCAGAAGGCACAAGAATCGTCTCATGAAGAATTAATGCAAGCGCTAACTAATGGGCGACGTAAAAGTATTACTGGACAGATGTTTGCCAAGAACGGTGTCATCAATAAGTTGCGTGCCGAGGGATATATTACTAAATGGGAAGCAAAAGCCCTCAACGCTGCTCAGTTTGATGTTGACGGTAATAGGATTACTAAAGAGGGGTCTGGTAGCAGCAGCCGAGGTGGCTCGGGTCGTGGCCGAGGTGGCCGTAGTGGTCGGTCCGCTAACTCTGGCGTTGCTTCTATAGGAATAAAAGCCGCAGCAAATATCTCATCTTCAGCGCCAAAGGCCAGTCAAATATCAGTCGGGGGTATGAGTATCAACCAGATAGGACAAAACCTGATTAGTAGAATGAATACTCAAAAACAGGTGAATGCAGCCATCAAAAAATGGAATACGAAAACTAGTGGAAAAAATACACGAATACGCACTAAAAAAGCATAAATGTGTTATAATAGTAAGCAAGAAAGCAGCGTGACCTAAAAACACGGAGCGTCTGGCGACAATAAGCCGGCTCCGTGTTTTTAATTTAGGGAAACGCCATGAATACTACACAACTTGTATCAGCAGTCATGCTAAAAGCCACTGGTAAAGTACGAAACCTACCAGAAACCGACAAGAAGTATCAGAAAATATTGGGTATTGCCAATATGTATATTCCTATATGGCAAAGTGAGCCGAATGTTGATTGGCAATCTCTTTATGAGCCGTCATATGCTGTTGGTATTTTATCACTAGAGCAAGCATATGAGATCGATATGACTAAGGTTTTCAAGGTTAGCGATACCCTAGGAGATGCTGTCAAAGTCGTAAAAGGTGGACAGGTGCGAGAATACACTACAGTATCTCCGGAACAGATGGAAATGTACAGGGGGCAAAACTGCTGCACTATTGCTAGCAACAAACTCGTGTTTGTCGACACGATTAGAGAGGATGATCCAATGCTTAGCGGGATTATTAACGTCCCTGTTTACCTGCGTGCTCCATTACTTACCAAAGCGGATAGCATTGTACCTGTAGATAATCCAATGTGGCTAGTGACAATGTGTGCGGCTGAATACGCTCGTAACGATATTCTCCTACAGAATCAATATAGTAATCTCATCGCTGAAGCAAACCAGTTGATGCAAAAGATGATTGAAAATAACGCTGCTCAAGCAAGTTATCGGCCATTGCAGATGGTCCCAGGGGTGTCTGACATATGTTAAAGCCTTCTAACAACATGAGGGCACCAAAAATACAGCGTTTGGCAGTTCAAGACTGGCAAAACGGTGTGGTGACAGCATTTGATGATGGTCGTACGCCGCTAAGGGGTCTACGATCGTCTGAAAACCTCATCCTAGATCAAGACTCTGTTATAACAAATCGACCAGGCACAGCTAAATATGGCCCGCAGCCAAAAGGCATGATATTGGGAGAACTAGCTGAATTCCGGAGTACGACGAGAGAAGGCACGGTCAACTGGCTAGCATGTCTTCAGAGAATTAATGGCAAGACAAGACTCTGTATTGCACGTGGCGAAGATGAAACTTGGAAAGTAGTAGAGGGTAAGGACTACCACAGTACTGCCCGCGGACACTTTAAGCAAATACGAAATAATCTGCTCATTATGAACGGCGAAGACACACTAAGCTATCTAGATATTGCTAATTCAAAGATTGTAGCATTTAGAGAAATTGCCAACCCGGCAAAGCCCACCCTGGATAAGAACACCGGACTTGACGGTACTGGCTTTAAGGCCTTTTACGCAGTTACGTTTAACTCTATCGTAGGAGAGACTGCAGGCTCACCGATTTTGCAACAATCAATCTCTACTGACCGCGATATGTGGAATAGTGAAAAACATAGCCTAGCGATCAAACGACCTGATAGCACAGAGGCTAAATCATGGAATATTTATTGTGGTGTTGGTGTTGACGGCGGTGGTGACCCAACCCTTTATCGTCTCGCTACTGCATTGCCAATGGATCAAACAACATTTGTTGACAACGGCTCACGTAGTCTAGATGTATCGGTCCCACTGCCCAAAGATAATAATACTGCAGGTCCAACAGCAACCCGAGCAGAGGTTATTAATGGTCGAGTTTGGCTAACTGGTGACAAGAAGAATCCCTTTTATGTATGGCGTGGTGGTGATTATGGTCATGAGCTTGATTTTTCACCTGGTTACGGTGGAGGGTACACACCAGTTGGCAACGGTACAAAGGAAATACCATATGCTGTAGCACCGTATCGCGACGGTAAAGGTGATCCTAAAGCTACTGTGCTCAGCCAGGGTACAAACGGTACTGGAAAACGTTTTTACATCACCCCGACAAATATTACATACGGTGAGGAGACTATTACTGTTTGGCAGGTTCAAGAGGACACTGGTAATGACGGAACTGACAGCCCTGACGCCCTAGTTATCTACAATAATGACCTGCTATATCCAAGTCGTGGTGGATTTAACACGACAGGTACTCTTCCTCAGCTACAAAACGTTCTGTCTACGCGTCGTATTACAAATACAATCCAAGATGCTATCACCAACCTTAATAACAAGACTATGGACAAAGCCGTAGGTGTTGCGTTTGAAGGGCGCGTTTATTGGGCACTGCCAGTAGCTGCTGATTACAATAACCAGATATGGGTTTATGACACCGATCGTAAAGGTGCATGGATGAAGCCTTGGAATATACGCTGTGATTGGATGACGCTATATAACGATAACTCTGGCATTACTCATCTATTAATAGTCCAAGGGGACAAGATTGTTGAATTGTCCAAAGGAGCTAAAACGGTTGACGATGGTAAGCCTTTTAGTACGAGTGCTTTGAGTGGTCAATTGCGGTTTGAGGAGACGGGTCGAGATTGGGCACGTGTTTTACGAGCAATCTTTATCATCTTGCGTCCACAAGGGAGAATCACGGTCACTGCTACTGCAAAAACAGAGGATGGTCTGCAAACCTTTTCTGAAACTAGGTATTTTGGTGCAACATCAAGCCGTACTGGTTGGAGTGAGCCAGGAGTTCATTGGAGTACTCCAAGAGCTGGATGGAGCTACGTCAGGACTGTTCCAAAGAACTTTAACTCTGCAAGCGAGGAGGTGGAGCTGGAGATAGATGAGGATGCCCAATGGATTCAGTACGGATGGTCTTCATCTGATCCAGGAGTGAGTTATGCAATGTCACGTGTCATGTTCGAGTACGTCAATATTGGCACGAAAGATTTAAGTTAAAGGAGGTATTATGGCAAGCATAAAAGATAAAATTACTAGAACAACAGACGGCTCTTCTTATCCGAACGTTGCACGAGTTGTTAGCCCGCGAGCACCAGGGTCTGACACATTGCTGGTAGATGGATTGAGCGGATGGAGTGAAGATACTGCAATGCACTTTATATCATATCGCTTAGATTCAGCGGAGAAGGTAGTCGAGGGGAGCGTTCGTGACTGTATAGGAGTTGCTAACAAGGGGACAGGTAACATTGTTGGCTTCAAGGTACTGCTAGGTGGCAATGATGAGGGCAATAAGGTCGGAGATATTATCCAGCCAGGTCCATCTACGCTATGGAGTGATTATTTAGCTCAAGCATTACTAAATCTTCACAACTCAGACGGCACACTTAAACCTGAATCAGTATCGTATGAGGCGTTAAATTCTACTACTGAGTTCGTGGAGCAAGGCTCAAGTATTGATTTCAATGATGCTCGCTTGTTCAAATTTGGTAAATGGGTATTTCGAGAAAACGATGTAATTAAAGCTTGTGCTAATCGCCCATCAGATAACCCAGGTTGGCTCGTTTCCACACCGCTCAATCCTGCTGTTATACCAGGCTCGCAAGCAAAAGGTTACGTCAAGCAACAATATGCCGACATTGAAGGGAATTTCTATACCCGTATCATCAAAAGTGGAGATACAGCTGCCCCTGTCACTTATGGTGAGTGGATGCAAGAAGCTAAGGATTATCCTGACGTAAAGACCGCCAAGGAGGAGGACGTGCAAATCGGTTGGGGGATGATACTGAAGCTTACTCGAATTGGCAATACAGTTTCAGCTCGAATTGACCAAATTAACGAAATTCCAGCAGGCGTATTTTCACCTAGTGAAAAAATACCAAAGAAATATAGACCAATCAACAATACGAACATGCTAATCACTGGTATTAACTCAGGGCGATATGCAGGCAATACCATGTACAGGTTTGCTAAGGATGGCTCTATAACCGGACATTCTGCTATCCCAGGACGGCAAGAGTGGTACGGGTCAGCAACTTGGTTGACAGATCAGCCATGGGAGAAATCATGAGCGATATGGAGCAGAACGAGCGTCTAGCTCGCATCGAAACATTCAATGACAAAGTTGTTGAACCATCACTCATACAGATATTGGATAAGCTAGAAGGGCTAGTCAGCGAAGCTAGGTTCAATGAGCGTAATGAGTATGTAGACCGTAAAATTTTAGAGCTTAAGGCTGCCATCGGAAGTATCAATGAGCGTAACAGGAAGCTTGACGGTAATGTGTTTATCAAAGCAATTATCGAGGGCGAAAGAAAACTTGTAGCGTTAATAATCAAATGGACAGGCATAGCAGTGCTAATCGGTACAGTTGGCGTCGTCATCTTAATGCAGTTTGCAAACCTAATGCAGCAACATAGACCAGAAGTACACGAAACTATCAAAGAAGTAAAGAAAACTGTTGAGTAAAGGGGGAATATGGACAGAATTAATCAATGGATCGCTAACGCACCAGGACGACGGATTGATGTAGATGGCGCGTACGGATTGCAATGTAAAGATGTTATCGATGACTATTGTTTGTGGTTATTTAACGACTGGCAGAACACCATTCGGGCAGCTAACGCTAAAGAAGCCTTCGCTAATTCAAATGGTGATTTCTTTGAAAAGATATTAAACAACATGTCAGACCCTAACCTGCTTCCGCAACGCGGGGATATTATTGTCTGGGGCGCAATGGTGGGAAATATTTATGGTCATATAGCTGTGGTATTGAGTGCTGACCTGAATGGTGTAGATGTTATTGAGCAAGAGGGTCCTGCTCAAACACCAACCAAAATTATTCGACGCCCTTGGATTATCTCTGGTGGTCCAGTTATCGGATGGTTACGACCACGTCCTGAACGCATCATTGGCTATGTCGCGCCACAACCAATCAGTCCGACTGACCGAAAAATGGAGGAGGAGGGTTACGCCCGCGAGGAACCAAATACTCAATCTGGCGTGTTTCAAGAGTTAGCTCAGGGTGATGTTATTGCCATGAAAGGCTACGTGACAAATGGTGAGTCAATCGCCGGTGACACAATCTGGTACGTAACAGCACGCAGCGGCAAATATATGAGTCGTCAGCTATTTGAAGACAAAGAGTTGCATGATTTGCCAGACCTAACACCACAACCCGCGCCAGAACCAACACCAGAGCTTGAGCAAGACTTTAGCAATACCATTATTGACGTTTCTAATTATCAGACAGCCGAAGTCGTGAATGTATTTACTAAAGTAGCAGGTGTCATCGTTAAGGCTGGCTGGGTCGGTCAATCACACGGCGGCAATGAGTTCAAGCTTGATCCAGATGCTCAATTATTCACCCAAAAAGCACGCGAAGCCGGCAAGATGCTTGGTCTCTACTGGCTGCCATACTTTTCAACCAGGGAAGAGGCAGAACAGAATGCTGAGTACTTTGTGAAGTGCATCGAGGCTTTAGAAAACAAGCCTGGTGAACTGCTATTCCTTGACCTCGAACCAGACTTCGAGGGGACAGTCGAGCAGATCGCAGTATTTAGCAATATAGTACTCCAGAAGACAGGCAAACAAGTATTTACATACGCAGGTGAGGCTATTATCCAAAAACTAGGCTTGCCACGCGTCGACTGGTATCCAAACTATGGGCAAGCAGGAAACTATGCACACGGATCGTTTATTCATCAATACTCAGAGACATTAACTATTCCTGGATACGACGGGAAGTTGGGCGCTAATGTGTCAAATAAAACCATTGACGAACTACGAAGCATGGGTGGCGTTGTGTTTCCAAAGCCACAAGAGACGCCACAAAACAACGAACCAGAAAAACCACAGGAAGTGCCAAATAATAAACCAAAGGAGGAAAAAATGGCAACACCAGTATTTACCAAAGAAGATATCGAAGCAATCGAAAAAGTTGCTCAAGAAAAAGCTAAACTAGCACAAGGATTGGCTGAGACAGATGAAGCTCAGGAAATCATCAAAGGTATCAGTAAGCGAACCAAGCTAGTTGTATACATCATCGGAGACCTACTGCTTGGTGCAAGTGCAATCGCTCCGCAAGTAGGAATTGCTGTGCTCTCTGGCGACCCGTACGTTAAGACAAACGCGATCAGTGGTGCGCTAGCTACAGCTGGTCTGTTCTTGCTAACAATGTTTGGTATTTACAAAAACGGTAAGAACAAATAACCATGGAGGGCTTAGCATTGCTGAGCGACGAGGAGCTGGTCGATAAATATCGGCTAGCTCTACAGCAGCAGGCAGAAGTAAACGAACGCATTCTAACACTAGAGGACGAACATTTCAGCCGTACATGTGGCAGGACGGCCCTTAGATGGTTAGTAGAAGAAGGAGAAGAGTATGAATTCACAGAAAATAACCATAACTAAATCAAGCCTGTATTTTCGCGAGTGTAAGGCTTGCGGCTGCGTGACACTGCACATCGGCAAGGCCACACCAGATATGCCGGCAGGTTCAATATACAATGACTGCTTGCAGTGCCTGGTTGACGCACACAGCGTGCCGGGACTGAGCCGCTGGCACGATCCGAAAACTGGCAAATTGTTAACTGAGCCACGCGGCAAGACACCGCCAGTAGCAAAAAGCTGAACTATAAAGTAATTCTTTATAGTTGAGATAGTAAGAATCATTTACAGACTGAACTGTTCGGTATTTCCGAACAGTTGACTTAACGCAAATATTTTGCTAGACTAAATGTATCAATGTCATATTGCTGGCCTCTACCGAACTTTGTTTCGGTCGGGGCCACTTTTATTTTGGTCCAAAAACATGAAAAATAGGATTTTCTTGTCAAGTCCCAAGCACTACGGACTTGTGGAAAACTCCTCAAACAGGTTAAACGCCAAAGCTAGTAATGGTGCTAGTTAGCTTTGGTTCAAAATTTGGAGGGTTAACAGAGGTGAAAACCACTAATATTAATTCTAATGCTAATGAAAAAAAGTTTCTTTTTAGAAACTCTAATTCTAATACTAATATTAGTCAGGATAAGTATGCAAAATCGAAGCAAGTTGAGAACATGGCACATAGACTGTGTCAGATGTTTGGCAACGAACAATACTTTGCCTTCTACTGTAAAGTTTTTTGGAAGTTACCAGAAGCAACAGTGTGGCAATTAGCAGAGACTGCTCTAGAAGCAAAGCAAACACCAGGCCGGTTGTTCACATATCTTTGCAAGAAAGCAGGCGTATGACAGAAGCTGCCACTAAACAGTTGCGTCGTAAGCTTGTGGATAGAATTAACCGATCAAAGGCTGAGCGTCATCAACAAAGCTTGCTTAAAAAGAATAACGGCACTGATTGTGAGCATGAGTGGAAAACGTACAAGCAAATTATCAAAATCGATTATTCAGCGACTGTGATGAAAAACAAAACGCGTGAATATAATGGTCCAGCTTCTCCGTATTTCATCGTCAGAGGTTGTCATAAATGCAAGTCAAAGCACTATGTCGATATGCGCAGTAACTAATCAAATAACAGTAGTTAGAATAGAGGGTAAATAAATTAGAATATTGCCCTCTATTTTGCTTGAATAAGGATAAGCGTTATGACAAAATAATGCTTGAGTACTCAAGTTTCTACGTAGGTAAAATAAAGTATTGATCACTACTGGAGTTTGGAGTTTATGAACGCAACAATGACGGCTACCCAAGCGGCAGCTTTATTTTTTACTAAACCAAAAACAATTGACAGTGCGAGGAGTATCACTATTGCGAGACTAGCTGATAACTACATTCGTCACTGTACATACGTTGACACTATGTCGCCAACCACCATATCAACACGACGAACACACTTAAAGCAATTCATTGAGTTTTGCAGAAGTAATAACAAGCTATATGCTGAAGATCTCACCATTAATTGGCTTGACTTTTATTTCTATGAATTTGCTAAGACTCACGCGCCATCAACCACAAATACCACTAAACGCATCCTGAAATCATTCTTCCGTTACATAACAGATAGGGCCGAAATCACTACCGTCAATCCTGCCATCATCAAATCACACAAGAATATGAAGCCTCGGCCGCGTTACATCAACCATGACACTATCGATTATGTCATTCAGAAAACTACCGATCCACACACTAAAATGCTCATAGATTTCATGTATGAAACAGGCCTCAGAATCACTGAAGCATGTCAGATCACTTACCAGGATATTGATGACCTGCGGGTATATGTGCTGGGTAAGGGAAATAAAGAACGCACCGTCTATCTCACACCTGAAGTACGACAACGCCTTGACGATTATATCGATGAATGGGGCCGTCAGGGTGGCATGCTATTCAAGACTAACACCAAGACTGCACGGCTGTGGATCCAGCGAGCATTTAAGAAGTATGCTGGCATTCATATCACACCACATCAGCTACGCCACAGTTATGCGGCTAGACTGCTACTTAACGGCTGCGACATAGCTTCAATCCAAAAGCTGCTTGGCCATTCAGACATCTCAACCACCATGATTTACCTACAGCTCAAAGATGAGGCCGTAGAGAATCAGTACTATAAAGCCAGGAATAACGCTCAAGGATATTGACATATTTAACCGACTTTGCTATACTAAGGGCAGTTGAGAAAGGCAATTGCCCTTCCAAGCATTTTTACACCAAAAATTGTGCCATCTACCTAACGTTGAGTAGAGGTATGCAATATGCCACCAAAACGGAATTGTTGTGGTGGACAATCGTAGTTATGGGGAGGCGCACCTCACCAAGTTCCTACGAGAACCGTGATAGTTGATCAAGTAGTCCCGATGTATATCGAGGACTTTTTATTATGTCGGCGCAGAACACAGTATTGCAAAAGTAAACTCTATATGGTATAGATAGTGCTAAGACATATGTGGAGTCAAAAGAGGAGGAACGGAAATATGCCACGTGCTAATCATGACCTAATGGAGCGAGAACTTACAGAGGCAACTGCTACTAGTCCTGAGGACAGTGATATGAGAGCGCTTTATGACGCCATTTGTACGCAGCAAAATTTTGACAAAGAACAGGCACGAATTGATAATCTTAGGAAATTTGGCCAGAAAGTTTTGGACGAGTATGGTTACGCAGAGTATGGCGAGATAACCGTTTAGTCTTTGCCAATATCGTGGGATAACCAAAAGAGCCTTGTTGGAGACTCGTGGCAACAGTAGATTGTCATAATCTTGCATTTTAGGATTTGAGTCAATTTCGTAAAAAGCAATTGCGGGTATAGTAAGCATTCCGCGTCCGCTAGTAGTCCAGTAAGATAAAGCCAAGCAAGGCCAGTTGATTAACCCAAGTATAGATAAGCAGTATAGCTGGCTATGTAGAAAAATATGATACAATTTGAATAACATGAGCAGTAAAGACTTCTCGATCAAACAGCTTGTGGCGTATTGTCTAGATTATGCTAATCTAACAACGACAGATGCGCTAATACGTTCTGTTAGTACAGGTAAAATACCTAGTGACCTAATAGGCATAGATGAAATAATATTTAAGAGCACCAAAGACAAATTTACTTTCAGGTTACGAAGCGCTATTAGTGAAAAAGAAAAAGATGAACTCGACGACGCAGAATTAGAAGAGCTTAATGCAATTGTCGAAAGAGATAGACGTATAATCGAGAAGATTGACGAGATTGACAAAAAGATTCGAACACAAAGCTACACAAAACAGGTGGTCTTGGAGACTGGTTTTGTGCGTTTTGACGCTAAAAAGATAAAAAATTCATTTCTGGCAAAGCGCACACATGAAGAGACTGATGATGTGGAGAGTTTTTCGAAATCCCTATTGCAACTACCAATAAATATATCTATAAGTTACCCGAACCGTAACTTTATTGAGGTAGAGATAGGGCTTCGCGATGATAGTGTGTCTATATTGATCAATAAGTTTAAGGATTGTATTCCTCAGGCGAAGTTTGACGATCTGTTCTCTTTTGTTGCAGAGTCTGAATCGAAAGAAAAAAGCTACTTGCCAATAAATAAGAGCTTTACAGATGAACTGTGGAATCGTATATATGCTCAGCTGCAAAATATTAGTGCTAAAAATATCACCGAAAAGCCAAATTATTCCGACTGTGAAATCAAATTGATTGGTAAAGCTAACTATTTTTTGACAGAAGACCTAGATGCTATTACTGACATTGATGAGGAAATACTGCTTGGAACGGCGATTAGCGGATTTATTTCCAATGATGAAATGGATATAGAGGAATCAGTCAGCGACAAGGGTGATACAGAAATTTTCTTTCCGTTTCCGTATGATAAATGGCAGCTAAGAACTTTAGGTATAACGAAGAACAAAGCAATTATCGTTGAGGGGCCTCCCGGTACGGGTAAGTCGCAGACGATTGCGAATTTACTAGTGCATCTTGCTGCAACGGGCAATAAAGTTTTATTCGCTAGTCAAAAAGATCAAGCTGTACGCGGCGTAAAGGATAAACTAAAAGAACTTGAAATACCTTTTCTCTTTGGATACATACCAGACAGAAACTCCCCGTTACATTCAGATAAAGATGAGAGAGACAGTGCGGCAAACACTCTCGTATCTCTTGATAAGGAATTCCAAAAGCAACCACTCCTAAAAGATCAAAAACTACCTCTTGAGTATGTTGACATGTTTAAGGGTATTTTTAACAGTTACACCAACGTCGAAAGAGAGCTTTTCGATACAACAAGTAAACGTAACCAATTAGCTAAGTATGGGGATTTTGCTAAGTTATCAATTAACAAAGAACGTTATGATGAGTATAGAGACTACCTTCGGGAGTTTGGCAGCATAAAACAGGCTATAGATGATTTCGAAACCGGCAATGAGCGGTATATAGAGATAAAAGATAAGGCGTATTGTAATTTAGAAATTACGCTCAATGAGGAAATTGAGGTAATAAATAACATTATCAGTAAGTTCAAAGTAATCATGCCTGAACGTGCTGGATTCATCAATAAAAAGATAGTTGATATTAAACTATTAAATATGCTAAAAAGTGTTGCAAAAAATCTTGTACAGGAGATATATAGGGACATTGAAGTAATTCTGTTTAACAAGGATTCAACAAAAACTCAAAAATTAAGAGAACTTGAGTTGCTTAAAGAATATTTTGAATACAGCAATTATGTTGCTAGAAGAGATGAGCTTATAGAACAGGGTAAGACCGGTTATCTAAAAGAGAAACAATTGTTTGTGTCGCTTGGAAAGTTGATTAATGAAGAGGGTGAAGATCAGGTTTTTAACAGGATAGATCAGTATAATGCGCTTCAGACTAAGCTTGACGGCTTATTGAGTCCGCTTAAAAATAACTCTCAGAGTGGCTATCGTAATATTAATGATATACGAAAAGCAATCAGAGATCTGCAGAAATATTATCGTAAGGACACGGTTAGCTATGTTAGAAATAGACTATTGTCTAACATAGATAAATTAAAGAAGTCCAAAGCCACTAGGGCTACGTTGAAGCAGTTGGCACGATCTTTAACAAAAAGTAAAAAGGCGTACAAGACTTTCGATAAATTAAAACACGATGAGAATAACTTTGATGTGATGTCTGAAGTCCTCCCAATTTGGATGATGTCTCTCGATGATGTTAATAGAATAATTCCATTGAAAGCGGGTGCTTTTGACTACGTAATCATGGACGAGGCTTCGCAGTGTAATTTAGCATATGCGGTTCCAACAATGTTTCGTTCAAAACACACGATATTCTTCGGTGATAGCTTGCAGATGCGCGATACTAATACCTTATTTAAGTCTAATGAACAGCTAAGCTCTATCGCAAAAAAGCATCATGTACCCGACCAGTTTCAGATTAAGGCCGAACAAGACACGATTAAGTCAATCATGGATATTGCTAGCCTGGCTGGTTTTAAGACGGCTATTCTAAAGAATCATTATCGATCTCCTAAAGAGCTTATTGGATTTTCTAACCAAAATTACTACGAGAAGGCTGGTCGAGCACTCGAGGTTATTAACGATAGAATTTTGACATATAAAGACACGAATCGAGTACTTATAAATCACGTAATCGA
Source organism: uncultured Candidatus Saccharibacteria bacterium (assembly GCA_963532835.1). GTDB lineage: Bacteria > Patescibacteriota > Saccharimonadia > Saccharimonadales > Saccharimonadaceae > Nanosynbacter. The sequence continues at coordinate 11,779 of CAUSLL010000005.1, read as the reverse complement.
TGTCGACAAATCACTGGAAGACTCAGAAAAGACTAATCATACTGAAGCGAGGTATATCAAGAGTCTTATAAATGATATACGAAACGACGACCAATTAAAAAATAAATCTATCGCAGTCCTTACTTTTTTTAATGAGCAAGCCGAGCTACTACTTCGAGAAATCAATGATGATTCAATAAAAATCTCAACCATCGAGGGAATTCAAGGTGATGAACGTGACATTGTTATTTATTCATTTGTCATTACCGATGCGACAAGTGGCAAAAAACGCTACATAGCATTGACGGGCGAAGGTGGCGAGATTAGAAAAGGCGCAAACGAAGGACGCGTTAATGTTGCGTTTAGCCGAGCACGCCAACAGGTTCATTGTGTAACATGTATACCGCCTACTGGTTGGCCCGATGGTGTTTGGATAAAGAAATATCTCGAATACGTCGAAGGTAATGGTTTTATACAGCGGCAGAGTAAAAAAGACTTGCATTTCGATTCTCATTTTGAGGAAGAAGTATTTGATTACCTTGCTAGCAAATTGTCAGAGAAAGTCTATATAATTCAGACGCAGGTTGAGAGCTGTGGCTTTAAGATCGACCAAGTTATTACTAATATTAAGAGTGGTAAAAAGTTAGCAATTGAGTGCGATGGACCAACGCATTTTGAAAATGGTGACGGTCAAGTTTATGTTGATGACGATTGGCAGCGACAAGCAGTTCTGGAAACGGCAGGCTGGAACTTTTATCGCATATCTTGCTTTGATTGGAGCGATAACGAAAAGAGCGTCAAAAAAGATGTTCTAGATTTTATAGAACGATACTTCAGCGAAAGCTCCAATCATCAGACTTCAAAAATAGTTCGTGATATAAAACAATTGGAGATTCAGCCATCCGAAGAACCTTTGAACTTGTATAAAACAAACATCAAACGCTCCAGTGGGCATCAATCTGATACTAAAGAAAAGTATGAAGAAGTAAATCCATGCGAAAATCACTCCAGGCTACCGGGAGGCCTAGACATATCAACAAAAAATACCAAACAGTCGTTTAGCGTTGGTGGTCGTGGAGTGGATCAAGAAAGGTTCGGTCGATATTTAGCATCACATGTCGGCAATACTATTAGAGTACATTATCAATCAATGTGAGCAGGTAGTGCTCAATCACTTAGAGAGCTCAGATTACATAGTTATGATGCAGTCTATTTTTATGCCGCAAGACGTGGTGACGATAGATCTTATAGGTATCGGCGCGACAGAGTTGTTGATTATAAGTAAGATAAGTATAGCAGCCACTTAGCTATGATTATAAGATTAATCCTGAATTGGTGCGGATGGGGAGAGTCGAACTCCCGTCTCAACCTTGGGAAGGTCACATAATAGCCGTTATACGACACCCGCGTTCTTAAAAGTATATCACCCTTGCCAGATAGCGACAACTTTAGTACAATGAAATAGCAAGTTTGTGGCTCTTTAGCTCAGTTGGTAGAGCAGAGGCCTGAAGAGCCTTGTGTCCCCAGTTCAAGTCTGGGAGGAGCCACCAAATATTGCATTTTATTCACGGCTTTGTTACAATAAATCGTGAACCACATGCGGGTATAGCTCAGTTGTTAGAGCGCTTCCTTGCCATGGAAGAGGCCAGGAGTTAGAGTCTCCTTACCCGCACCAATTTTGGATGTCGAGCTTTTCAGCTCGATTTTTTAACTAGTTAGTAAGATTTTGTAAGTTAGTCGTTTAACAAAGCCGTCAGGTTGATTAAATGTGGCTATACAAATATATTTATTAGCTGTATAATATTATTGGGACTGTTTAGACAGTCGGTACGTTTTTATCTTTCCTTCTCGCTTGAGGTGTTGTGACATGGCAACTATGCCATAAATAGTCCCCCTTTAATGTTATTCTCGTAGTACATTATTGTGTGACTGTTACGCCCGGCTTCGCCGGCGCGAGACCTACCGGATACAGGGCTAGTCCTTGTACCGATATGTTTCTAGAGGCCAAAGTACGTTGTATGACCTTTTCTGGACAGTGCGGAAAGCGAGACCCCGCGTATGCGTGGAGAAAGGAAGTTAGATGAAACTACAGCGTACTAAATACAAACGTACGACTCCAAAGTCTCTTACTGAGTACTCATCTATGAGCATCAGTCTGGGCGATGGCTTTAAACTACTAATTGAAACAGTAGTGAAGATCATCGAAAAGTACTTTGGTCTCCTCTATGTTTCTATCTATCATAGATAGGCACATACAGGAGATTATGGGGAAAATAGAGTTGTTGGAAAAATTACTTTCAGAATACCCCGCAGACGCTGCGGTATTCTGTGCGTCTGAGCCAAAATCTGATGGTACATTCCGCCCAATTGTTAAACCCAATAAACCACTTAGTGACTGGTTTAAGCGAGTCAAGAGTGCGCTATATCAGCAGCGAAAAGATTGGCCAACCTTTATTCACGGCGGCGTTAAAAAGCGCAGCTACATATCGTTTGCTCGATCGCACACAAATAAAAATACTGTCATTACAGTTGATATACGCGATTGTTTCGGTTCTATCAGCCAAAATAACGTACAGATCGCACTTGTCGAAAAACTTGGGCTACCTAATGGACTTGCGCACCGTCTTGCGGCAAAGCTATGCTACAAACGTCGTATACCACAGGGTTTCGCAACAAGTAGCTATCTAACTAATTTATGTCTGAATGACACGCTACTTATCATAAAACGTCAGATGAGTCGCATGAGCGTTGATATGACTATATACGTGGATGATATTGCACTATCCTCGCAATATATCGATAGTGCAAAAGTTATCAATCTTGTCTCAAAGGAGTTATCACGAGCAGGGCTAGCTATTAGCAAAGCAAAAGTGAAAGTCATGCACTCATACGGACCCCAGATAATTTGTGGTCTCGTTGTCAATAAACGAATTTCTCTTGCTAGACAAAAGAAAAAGGAGTTGTTTTCCGATATTGCCAATGGACGTATGAGCGAAGCAAGCTTAAGGGGTTGGTTAGCCAACCTGAATATGGTTGATAAAGAATTAATGGAGAAAATGAAAAATTACGCTATTAAGAAAGGTCTTTTGCAGACAAGTACATAGATATCCTGTCATACGCAAATTACACTAATGCTGTTTAGTATTATAAGATTTCTATTTTAATACAAGATACGAATTCTTACTGTGATATTAATGAATTTAAAGAGACCAGCGTCTGTACACTAGCAATTATCCTTCATCTCGCTTATACTTAAAACATGACTAAAGCGTGGCGTGATGTTGGATCGTTGTATCAGATTTATCCGCGAAGTTTCCGAGACTTGAACGGTGATGGGGTCGGAGACTTGAACGGCATTACGCTCAAGATGGACTATCTCAGTGATCTCGGCGTTGATGCTATTTGGATTTCGCCGTTTTTCACGTCGCCCATGACTGACTTTGGCTATGACGTGGCGGATTATCAAAATGTCGATCCAGTGTTTGGCGGTCTGGATGATTTTCGTATGTTGTTGGACGAAGCGCACGCATGCGACATCAAGGTGATGATTGATCTGGTGCCGTGTCATACGTCTGACCAGCATCTGTGGTTTGTTGAGTCGCGGTCTGGACGGGACAGTCCTAAGCGAGATTGGTATGTGTGGCGAGACGGTAACGACGGGCATGAACCGAACAATTGGGTCAGCTTGGCAGGCGGCAAATCGTGGACGTTTGATGCTGATTCTGGCCAATACTATTTGCACTCGTTCTTACCAACTCAGCCAGATCTCAACTGGGACAATCCTGAAGTGCGCTTGGCCATCAAAGATGTGGTGCGATTTTGGTTTAATATGGGCGTGGACGGCATGCGCGTGGACGCCATCTGGGGGATTTCTAAAGATCCAGAGCTGCGTGATGATACCGTGAACTATGATTTTCATGGCGATTCTAACAGCTACGGTGCCTACATTCACGACCATTGCAAACACGGGCCGTACTTTCAAGAATATCTGCATGAGTTGGCGAGTGTTTGTGATGAATATGACGATAAGCAGATGGTATTTGAGCTCTATCCAGATGAGCGTCTTGGCGATATCTGGCGGCAATACCATGACGTCATCCACGTTCATCCGAAAGCCACAGCCTTTTTCATGGAGCATCGGCAAAATGACTGGCATGGTGAGCATACTGGCTGGAATATCGTGAACTATTTGGAAGCAGCAGGGGAGAATATGCCGTTCTTTTGCATTGGCAACCACGACCAGCCGCGTGTTACGTCCCGCCTGGGTTTGCCGCGGTCCCGTGCGCTGCAGTTTCTCAATCTATTGTGCCCAGGTGTCAGCGTGATGTACTATGGCGATGAGATTGGTATGGAGGATGTTGATTTGACGCAACATGATGCGCAAGATGGCTTTCACCGCTCGCTGCAAGACGACCGCAATCGTGCCCGTACGCCCATGCAGTGGAACAGCTCGCGCTATGCTGGGTTCGCCAATGTGCTACCATGGCTGCCAGTGCATCCTAATCATAAACAGGTCAATGTCGCCAAAGAGACGAAAGATCCAAGCTCGCTGTTGTGGCTATGTCGGAAATTATTGGAGCTGCGACATGAACTGCCAATTTTACGCCACGGTACCATGGAAAAGCTAGACACTGGTAACGGCTTTGTCTTAGGATTTCGCCGCCAGCTTGACGGTCAACAAGTGCAGGTATACATCAACTTTGCGGACTCAGTACAAACGGTGTGGTTACCAAACTCCGGCCGTGTCATCATTGGTACCAACCCAGATATTCGTGTAGATGATGAGGTATTGCAACTGCCTGGCTATGGCGGTGTATTGATTGACATAACATAGCCCCGCCTGATGACGGGGCTCATAATTTGTTTGCTGTGTTTGTTATGGATTAACAAAGTTCATGCCTGAGTACGATACGTCGTATTGGTCGTAGTTTGGCAATGTTGCATTTGGATATTTTGCTTTGTAGGCGTCGCGGATCGAAGCGGCCTGAATATCGGACGTCACCGTGTTGTTGATGGTGTCGACCGTCAAAATCCTAGTTGGGTTGTAGTCATTTGAGTGGAATGCACCCAAGAATGAGGCAACCTTGTTACCGTGCTTGCCTGTGTCAACGCGACTGGCTGCCTGTCCCACGTGTCCTGAGAAGGCCATGCGGATGTTTGGATATGCCAAGATTAAATTGTCGTAGACATAGCGCGGGGTTTGTTTGCCGGTACCGTATCCGGCGCCAGTACCGATTGAGCCATCAGCGTTTAGCAGTGAGTGACTCAGGACGATAACGTTGTGTTTTGGATGTGATGCCACAACGTTCTTCGCCCAATTGACCGCCTCAGCGCGCGGCCAAAGCTCAAGTGTCAAGACAAGCCACTGTTTACCTTCAGCGGTGAAAGTTTTGTAAGCGTTGTCAACTTTGCCATTTTCAAACATTTGGTTGGCTGACAATTTCTGACGTGTAGCAGAGAAGTACCGATTGAATACCGTCGTGTCTCGTGCCCATTCGTTGGTGTGTCGCCAGTCACAAGCGCCACCGCCGCCACACACAGCCTTTGTGTCGTGGTTACCAATGGTTGTCAAGTAAGGAATGTTTGCCTGGTCAATAGTCTTGAATGCGTTGGACGCGACGATGTATTGATCTGGTTTATCAATGCCTTCATGTCCACCAGAAGTGACCATGTCACCGGTGTGAGCCAAGAAGCGGATGTCGTATTTTTCCTTATTTTTCACGGTCCAGTTGGTGCGGGCAGCAAATTGATTGCCTGACCATTGGAAAACTTCCTGCTGTGTGTCAGGATAGACCGCGATGGAGAATTTACCATCTTTGACTGGGTCAACATTGTTACCATTGTTGTGTTGTACTGGCTTGACATAAAACCATTCTCTGCTTTCCTGAACGTAGCCGGCCTTTTGAAGATCTTGTCGATCCTTGGCGATGACTTGGCGGAAATTGAAATGCTTGTACCGCATGCGGTAGACCATCTCAGCACCGTTTTTCAGTTCAGCTTGCGCGTAAAAGGCGACTCCTTTACAGGTGAAACCGTACTTTTTACAAGCATTGTCAGCCTCATTTTTATTGACCGTCAAAAGACTCGTGTAGTTTCCATCTTGTAGTGTTGCGTCAGCGCGATACACTGGCACCAAACCGCTACCTGCAGTTGTTGACACCATAAAAATAGGGCGCACTGTAGTGAAGCCATTTTTGGCTGCTTGTTGGATTTCTGTTTGAGATGTTGTGACAAAGCTGTGTGGCTTGCCAGGCCTAGACACCTCATACGCAGTTGCGTTGAGCGCTGGGCTGGCGGCTTTGGCGTTTGATGACGTTGCAATTGGCCACGCGATTGCCGCGACCGCAACGAGTGCAAATACTAAACTTGCTGTAAAAGCACTCAGACGATGTTTGATCGTGATATGTTTCACTTACCCTCCTCGTTTAACTGATACCATTAACCATTTTACTATATAGAGCGGGAGGATGCGAATGCGGTATAATAAATATATGAATCGACGACCCCTGGCCGAACAGATGCGGCCGCAGAAATTGGATGAGGTGATCGGACAAAGCCATTTATTGGGCGATGGCGAGTTGCTGCGCCAAATTGTGAGGCGCGCTGAACCGGTCAGCTTGATTTTGTGGGGGCCGCCGGGGACGGGCAAGACGACCTTGGCACGGATTATCGCCCGCGAAGTTAATGCTGAATTTGTCGAGTTGTCGGCGGTGACTAGTGGCAAGAAAGATGTCGAACGGGTGATCGAACACGCCAGGCAAAATTGGAATTTGGGGCTACGGACGATTTTGTTCGTTGATGAAATTCACCGCTTCAATAAGGCACAACAAGATGCGTTTTTGCCGCATGTTGAGAGTGGGCTGATCACCTTGATTGGCGCGACTACCGAGAATCCAAGCTTTGAGGTGATCACGCCGCTACTCAGCCGGACGCGAGTGTTGGTGCTCCAGCAATTGATCAAAGATGAAATTGTACTAGTGCTGAAACGGGCGCTCAAAGTTTTGAAACAAACCAAGCGGGTGTCGCCTAAAGCACTGGACTATCTAGCGGAACTGGCGGACGGCGACGCGCGGGTGGCATTGGGTAATTTGGAATTGGTACTGAGCTTTGGTGGAAAAGTCACGCCAGAGGTCGTCAAGGCAGCGGCTCAGCGGCGTTTGCCTGGCTATGACAAAAAGGGCGATGCGCATTATGACGTCATCTCAGCGTTCATCAAGTCGCTGCGTGGTAGTGATGCGGCGGCTGCGGCGTATTATTTGGCTCGGATGATTGACGCTGGTGAAGACCCGAAGTTTATCGCGCGGCGGATGGTGATTTTCGCCTCAGAAGACATTGGGCTGGCGGGTAACGGCGCGCTGAGCCTGGCGGTTGCCACCTTTGAGGCGGTAGAGCGCGTTGGACTGCCCGAAGCCAAATATAATCTATTTCACTGCGCTATCGCTCTAGCTCGCAGCCAGAAATCGCGCGAGATTACTGATGCGATGAATGACGCTTTTGCTTTGGCGCGTCAATATCCAAATTCACCCGTGCCACTTCACCTTCGTAACGCCTCAACCAAGCTAATGAAAGATTTAGGCTACGCCAAAGACTACAAATGGCAAGCTGGTTTTCAGCACGAAAAGGGATTTCTGCCAGAAGATATTCCGCGCCCAACCAAGAATTAGCCTACCTCGGACAGCGCTCATCAAACCGATCATACAGCGCCGCGTACACGCCATTAGTCCAGCCAAAGCCGTCTTGCAACGGATATTCACCGCCACCACCAATGCGTGACTCACTGTCGACGTCATATTTCTCGATCATCTTGCCCTTATCGGCAAACACGCGCTCGGTCGAAGCCAGCCAGCGTGTCCTGATTTCTTCCGCTAGTTCATCAAGTCCGTACCGCTTCAAGCCACAAACCGCTGCCCATTGCAGTGGCGCCCAGCCATTTGGCGCATCCCATTGCTGACCATTGTCAACCAGCGTCATCCGCAACCCGCCATCGCGCAAAAACTCGCGCTGTAACATTGCAGCCACCTGCTCGGCTTGTTTCTTGGTGGCGACGCCATTGTAAAGTGGGAAGACGCTAGCCAGCGTCGCGTGTGGCATCTGTCGACCAGTGCGGAAGTTATAATCATAGAAAAATCCAGTCGCTTCATTCCAGCAGTACGTCCTGATGGCTTCTGCGCGCTTTTCGGCAGCCTGAATGAACTTTTTGCGCAGCGCTTTTTGTTTCAAGATACCGTAACACTGAGCGATAGTCATTTCTAGGTCATACAGCAAGCAGTTGAGATCCACCGGCACAATATCTGTCGTCTGGATGGTTTCAATACAGCACGCCTCGCCAAACCAACGTGAACTGAAATCCCAGCCACTCTCTGCGCCAGCTCGCAAGTCCAGGTAAATCTTTGCTTTGTTGGCATTGGGGCTTTTCTGAGCCGTCTCGATGTCTTCGCGGCGGCTTTCTGGGCGCGGAGTATTCTTATTGTCAAAGTAGCGGTTCAAAACAGTGCCATTTGGCATTTTTACTACTCGTCCAGTAGCTATCTGGTCAGCACTGTCAAGCTGTTTGTGTCCTTTCATCCAGAATTTGTATTCTGTCAATAGCAGCGGGAAATATTCCAATAGTACCAAGCTCGAGCCACCGACTTTCCGTGGACGCATCGCCAACAACTTCACCATGGCAGAGAAAAATGGCGGCTGACTGCGACTCAAGAAGTATGTTCGATTGGCGGTCGGGATATAACCAAACCGTTGGATCATGTAGGAATAATTTTTCATCATGCCGTTGATCAATCCCCATTGGTTATCAACTGCCAAGCCTAGCATGATGAAGTAGGTGTCCCAGTAAAATTGCTCCGAAAAACGTCCGCCGGGCACAATGTAGTCGTATGGTAGGGGAATGAGCGAGCCCGACGCTTTGTGAGCTTGGCGCCTCAGCTGCGGCCATAGCTGCGTGACATGCTGGCGCGCTGATTCGGCTGGCTGAGGCACGTGACCTGCGTGCGACGGATTAAAATCATAAAAATGTTGATTGACAAATTCTTGCAGATTAAAATCGGGTTTTTTTGAGGCTTCCAAGTATTCTCGCTGAATGCGTCGCCAGCGCTTTTTTGGCACCACATCGACAAATGTCTTGCCGTCTTGGTAAATTTGCTGCGCTTGGACTTCGTGAAATAGATGCCCAAATAATTCGTCAGGATCTTTACGATTGATGGGTGTGATGCGCTGGCTGGTGCGCACCAAAGAGCGTTTAAATTGGTCAACATTTTTCTTTATCATACTTTTACTATAACTGGTTGCGATGGTATAATCTAGAGCAGATATTTTCATAAGGAGAATGTAAATCATTATGGCAACAGCATCACAGGAAAAAGTAACAGAAAACTCAAAGGCTGCAGAAGCTCATATTTCTGAGCAAGCCGCGCAAGAAAACATCAATCAACAATATTTTGCACAGCCACAGGCCGCACCTGTACAGTATGTAGTTATGGCAAACTCCCTCAAAGGTGTGAAAGGCTGGCTAGCATTTTTGACAGTGCTAATGGGCTTTGGTGGTATCATCTATACACTGATGTTCTTCGGTGCAGTGCTAAGATTGAGCAGTCCTGAAGGCGCTGTGTCGATCATCTTTGCGCCAATCATTGCTATTCTATCCTTTACCGCTGTCGTGCTGATTAGTCTGCAGAAAAAAGTTGGCCGCTATCTGGCTATCGCCGCATACATGACGTCTGCGACGTATTTTACCTTGCTTCAGATTATCATTGCCTCAATGCGCAAGGATTCTGATGCAGAACGAATTGTTGGCACCATCGGTGGAATATTTATCTACTTCATCGTTGCTGGACTACTGTCACTATATTTTGTGGTTTCAAAGCGTGTCAAAGAAACCTTGGTGGACTAATTTCGGTTCACTCCATCCATGAAAATCGCCCTCAGCTTGGGGCGATTTTTATAGGTAATGAGCGGGTTTATCTCTTGGCGGCGCGCTTTCGCTCATTAGCGTCAAGGTAACGTTTACGCAGACGCAGAGATTTTGGCGTCACTTCCAGCAGCTCGTCGTCCTCGATAAAGTCGATGCATTGCTCCAGGCTAAACTGCGTAAATGGCGTCAGCTGTACCGTGCCGTCGGATGATTTGGAACGCATGTTGGTGAGGTGCTTGGCCTTACAGACGTTGATTTCGATGTCTTCTTGGCGGTTATAAATACCGACGATCATTCCGGCGTAGACTTCCGTACCCGGCCCGACCAAGAGCTCGCCGCGCGCCTCGGCTGCCTGCAGAGCATACGGCGTGGTGGTGCCAGCTTCAAAGGCGATGAGCACGCCGCCGCGGGTTTTTGGTAATCTACCACCCAGCGGTTGATAGCCATGCGGCAGGGAATTCATAATCACCGTGCCTTTGGTGGCGGTCAGTAGTACGTTGCGTAGACCGATCAACGCCCTGGTAGGCAATACGTAGGTGATGCGGATAGCACCGCTGGCGGTGGTTTCTTGCGACTTCATTTCAGCGTGGCGCGCACCCAGTTCTTGACTAATCGCACCGATGAATTCACTGCTAATTTCGATTTGTAATTCTTCAATTGGCTCTTTTTCGACACCGTCTTCTGTTATGGTCACCACTTGTGGGCGGCCGACTTCGAACTCAAAGCCTTCGCGCCGCATGGTCTCGATCAAGACGCTGAGATGCAATTCACCGCGGCCAGACACCGTAAAGCCGATGCCGTTTTCTTCAACGCGCAGCGCCACGTTGGTTTCCAACTCTCGTCGCAAGCGGTCGCCAATTTGCCGCGAGGTAGTAAATTCGCCCTCGCGTCCTTTCATCGGGCTGGTGTTTGGGCCGAGGTACATGCTCAGCGTCGGTGCTTCGATGGCAATTACTGGCAAGGCTTCAGGCTGCTCTTTGTCAGCAATCGTATCGCCAATGTGCGCTTCACCCACGCCAACTAGCGCCACGATGTCGCCAGCAAACGCCTCGTCAAGCTCTTCGCGGTTCAACCCACGGTAGCCAAAAACTTTCTCGATTCGCGCTGAACCTGACACCTCGCCGTGTTTCAGTAAGCTGACTTGCAAACCACGCTTAACCGACCCGCGAGCGATCCGCCCGATAGCATATTTGCCCTGGAAGGTATCGTATTGCAAACTGGTCACCAACATCTGAAACCCGCCGTCAGCCGTGACACTCGGCGCCGGGATATCATTGATAATCGCTTCAAAAATCGGTGTGAGATCGGCGTCTTCGCTCGGGTCGGTAGGAATCTCTCGCCACGCTTTGCCATCGCGCCCGATAGCATAATAAATCGGATAATGCAGCTGACTATCATCAGTCGCTAGCTCCAAAAACAAATCGCTTAGCTCATCCTCGACCTCAGCAATTCGCCGGGCAGGTTTGTCAATTTTATTGATCACCACCACTGGCTTCAATCCCAGCTCTAGCGCCTTACTCAGCACAAACTTCGTCTGCGGCATCGGCCCTTCCTGCGCGTCGACGATCAGCAAGACGCCATCCGCCATCTGCAATGTCCGCTCGACCTCGCCCGAAAAGTCGGCGTGTCCCGGCGTGTCGATGATATTGATTTTATAATCGCCGTAAAAAATTGAGGTCTGTTTGGCGGTGATGGTGATACCGCGTTCGTGCTCCTGATCACCTGAATCCATGATCAATTCTTGGCTCATCTCGGCCTGGTTGTCGCGAAATGTGCGCGACTGTTTGAGCAACCCATCAACCATGGTCGTCTTGCCGTGATCGACGTGGGCAATAATGGCAATATTTCGAATCTTGCTAGCGTCCTTCATAAAAATATGGTCTGATGTTAATC
>CAUSLL010000004.1:0-62373 GCA_963532835.1 uncultured Candidatus Saccharibacteria bacterium | reverse complement strand
AGCAAAACGAGCATATCAATTGGTTCCCGGCTCATCTCAAGCACGGCCGCTTTGCCAAGAATATCGAGCAAGCACCAGATTGGAATCTCAGCCGCGACCGCTTCTGGGCGACGGCCATGCCGGTGTGGAAGGGTGACCGGGGTACGGTCAAAGTGGTCGGGTCGTATGCGGAGCTGAAGGAGCTCAGCGGCGTGGAGCTGGATGATTACCACCGCCCGTGGGTGGATGATATCACCTTTGAAATTGACGGCGAGAAATTTACGCGCATCGACAAGGTGCTGGACTGCTGGTTTGAGTCAGGTTCGATGCCGTTTGCTCAGCTGCATTATCCGTTTGAAAACCAGGCCAAGTTTGAGCAGAATTACCCAGCGGACTTCATCGTTGAGTACATCGGCCAGGTGAGGGCATGGTTCTACTACGTGCATGCCGTCAACGCTGCCTTGGCAGAAATCGGTGCCTTTGGCGAGGCCGGTGCGCAGCACAAAAACGCCTACAGTAATGTCATCACTACTGGTGTGGTGGCGGGCAATGACGGCCGCAAGATGAGTAAATCGCTGGGTAACTTCACCGACCCGAACGAGCTGATGGATAAGTTCAGCGCTGATTCCTTACGCTTCCTATTACTGAGTAGCCCGCTATTGAACGGTGAAGACTTTGCTCTGCATGACAAGGACGTAGGTGATGTGGCGCGCAAGCTCAGTATGATTTGGAATATGTATGATTTCTTTACTATGTATGCGGAGGTTGATGGCTGGGAATTTGATGGTGAATTGAGAGATCCACTCAGTGATCTGACCAACCCGCTGGATATCTGGATCGTCAGTCGGTTGCATCAGTTGGTGGCTGAGGTTGAGCGTCACATGGATACCTACAATATCCCTGATGCGCTGAGCCCGATCTTGCCGTTCCTGGACGACGCGTCCAACTGGTACGTTCGCCGCAGTCGCCGCCGCTTCTGGAAATCTGAGGATGATGGTGACAAGAACGATGCTTACCGCACGCTGCACTACGTGCTGGTGCGTCTGAGTTACATCTTGGCTCCATTTACGCCGTTTTTGGCTGAGGAGTTGTATCATAATTTGACAGGTGATGATGAATCAATTCATTTGAAGGACTGGCTGGCAGCGGGAGAAATTAACAGGGCAATACTGCGCGATATGAATGCACTGCGTGCTGCTGTGAACGATGGTTTGTCGAAGCGTGCCGCTGAGGGAATCAAGGTTCGTCAGCCACTGGCATCCGCCAAACTTGTCAGCACCATCTCTGAGAATACGTCGGATGAGGTCAGGCGGTTCTTGGTTGATATTGCACGGGACGAGTTGAATGTTAAATCTGTAGAGATTACTACTGGTTCAGAGCTTGAAGCTGCCGAATCATCAGCACAACCAAGCGTTGTTTATGATTTCGTCATTACTCCTGAGCTCAAGCGTGAAGGTCTGGTTCGCGAGGTTATCCGCCATGTCCAGAGCGCGCGCAAAAAAGCGGACTTGCAGGTGGACGATCGGATTATGCTGCAGCTGACGACGGATAATGAGCAGCTTCGCCAGGCGATCAACGAGCATGCGGAGGTGATTGCTGCTGAGACATTGGCGACTTTTGGGCAAAGCGACGTGTATTCGACCACAGTTGCGATAGAAGGTGCAGAGCTGCAGATTACACTTCAGCGCCAGTAATTCGTCTGCTGAATAACGGAGCTAGTATTGACGTATTGATGATAATGTGCTATCATATTTTAGTTAAATTGATAAAACAAACATATGAAAGTTACATTTTTTCATCCACGCATTCAGTTTGAACCGATTGATCCATTGGCTGATGGTTTGGGGGAGGAAATTGCGCGTGAGCAGCAAGAGCCTCAGGCCATTCGCTTGGATCAGTCGGACATTACTGACATTCAACGTTTTTGGACCGATGTTGAAGAAGACCTCCACAGAGGTAACTCAGTAGAATTTTCTGAATAGCGGACACCAGCGGCAACCGTTAGTGCTATAATTGGTACATGTTTGTACTTGAAATAATGCCGCTATTGGCGCGAGCAGGCGGTGGCGGAAGTAGTTCTGGGGGCTCTGGTGGCGGCGGAATTTTTGCCCTGCCGGCAGTCGTAGCTGCTGGTGTGGCTGGTTTTGTTCGCTCAAAAACAGGTTCCAAGGCTGCTGGTGTGGCAGTGGGTATGGCGGCTGGAACCGTGGTTAGTTTGTTGTATCTTTGGGGTGGTACATTCGCTTTCATCGTGGCGATGATATCTACCGTCATTGGCGCGTTTGGTGGTGCGTGGGCTGATAAGTTGGGTCGATTCCGAAAGGGCAGTGCAGCGGCACAGCGGTCCGTACAGCAGGCAGCTGCTTCTGACGCGGCGTGGAGCCCAGAGCGATTAACAGAGTATGCTGCGTCAATCTTTGGTAAGTTCCAACATGATTGGCAGCAAATGAATGTAGCATCAATTCGAACGTATACCACACAGCGATACGCAAATCACATCAGCTTGATGCTATACGCCTTGCAACAGATGGGCCGAGCGAATCACATAAGTAACATTCGCATCAAGGAAATTATCATCACATCTGCTCATGACGATGCCAATGACCAGCAAGACCGTGTCAGTTTTGGTATCTTGGCACAGGCGAACGATCAATTGATTGATATAACAAGCGGTGATGTTCTGACAGCGACAATAGAGGAATTTGGCGAACAATGGAACTTTGTGCGTCATGAAAACACTTGGCTGCTAGACGGTATCGATCAAGCGACGGAAGAGGAAAGCATGCTAGTGCGGTCTTTGAGGCAATTTGCTGTTGATAATAGGATGTACTTTAGTCCAGATTGGGGTAATCTATTGCTGCCAACCAGGGGTCAATTGTTTAAAGCTGGGTTTAAGAATGCAGACATTAACAACCATATCATTGGTTTTTGGACAGGTGATCTGCTAGTTCAGCTGTATACCTATCGTACTAAAGAAGACGAGTCAGGCGACCAGTACGTGGTTGGGCAAATCAATTTGCCAAAGTCATACGGTGGAATCTTAGTCGAAAGGCGTGGCAAGTTGCTGTCGCGTCTGAAAGCTCCGCGTGGATATAACAAAGTGTCTTTGGAATGGGGCGATTTCAATAAACGTTATCAAGTGTATGCGACTGACAAAAATCAAGTGACAAGTTTTGAACTGCTTAACCCATCCTTCATGGCATGGCTGTATGACCAAGATATTAAAGTGAATATTGAAGTGGTTGACAATGTCGTGTATCTCTATGCAAAATTGAGTGCCAATGAGCAGCGGTACGAATCGATGCTGGAAATCCTGAAACGAAGTCACAAAGAACTAAAAATGTAAGGAGAAATCATGATTACCAAAGCTATAATCCCGGTTGCTGGTTGGGGTACGCGGATGCTACCAATTACCAAATCAATCGAAAAGTGTATGTTGCCAGTGGGGACGCGTCCAGTAGTCGACTATATTGTGCAGGATATTGTTCGGGCGGGCGTGAAGGATATTTATTTCGTGGTTGGCGAGCAAAGCACTCAGGTGCAGAGCTACTACCGGTCAAATATCCAGCTGAACGATTATTTGCGGCGCGCTGGTAAACAGGACAAATTAGCTCTGGTAGCGCCGCTGCGCGATGTGCGAATACATTTTTTAACTCAGCCAAGCACTGGTGGTTATGGCACGAGCATTCCCGTGGGCTTGGCGAGCGAATTTATCGAGCCAGGCGAATCGGCCTTTGTGGTGATGGGTGATCAATTTTTCTGGCGTAGCGATGGCGGTTCAAATGCCGCTGATTTGGCAGAGTTGGTGGAGGCGCGTGGCTTGTCGGCCGGTTTATTAGGTAATCCTGTTGAGGAGGCCTTTATTCCGCACACTGGCATCATTGAGACTGATAGGCAAGGTAATTTTGTCCGCATCATTGAAAAGCCAAAGCTGGAAGACGCACCGAGCAACCTCAGCAATTCAAGCTTTTATATTCTCAATAAAGAGATTTTCAAGCTGGCGCGTACATTGCCGGCCAATCCACAGCGCGGCGAATTTGAGCTGACTGACGCCATCAACGCGTACATCGCGAGTGGCGGCGTCATCGCGGTGGGCGAGGCCAAGGGCGACTACATGGAGTGTGGCTCGCCGAGTGGTTGGCTGCGGGCAAATAACGTTATGGCCGAGCTAGAGAAAAACTAGTTGCATGTATTGTCCGTCTCTGTTATAATTGGTCATTGATAGTAAGTATATTGTAAGGAACGAAATGAAAGCAGTCGTAAAAATCTCTGGCAAACAATACATTGTCAGCGAAAAAGAGTCCCTCTTGGTGGATCTCCTCCCTGAAGGCACAAAAGAACTCACTCTCGACGCACTTTTAGTGATTGATGGTGATAAAACAAAAGTTGGCACACCAACCGTAAAAGGTGTGGTAGTGAAGGCAAAAGTTGCTGAAGCAGAAGTCAAGGGCGACAAAATCCGCGTCATCCGCTACAAAAGCAAAAAACGCGTTCACAAAGAAACTGGTCATCGCCAGAAATACACCAAGATTCAGATTACGTCAATCAAATAATCGAAAGAGCCGCTTCCATCAGAGAAGCGGTTTTTTGATGTCTGTTATTTCTGTTTTGCTCATGCTATAATTAAGGCAGGTAAAAAGGGGAACGAATGACAAAAATCATTGCGGTGACAAATCAAAAAGGTGGCGTTGGCAAGACAACGACAAGCGTTAATGTTGCGTATTATTTGGCAAAAAGTGGTAAGAAAACATTGCTGATAGATTTTGACCCTCAGGGCAACGCAACCAGTGGTCTGGGGATTGATAAATCTAATCTATCACGCACCATGACCGAAGTCATTACCGGCCAGGCAACGCTTCAAAGCGCCATCATCCAGACAGAATATAAAAATCTAGCGTTGGCTCCGTCTACGCCGCATTTGGCAAATACTGAAGTTGAGCTGGCGCAGGCTGAAGGTCGGTTTATTAGGCTGCGACGGGCTATCAATAATTTACAGGGGTATTATGACTACATCATCATCGACAGTCCACCAAGTTTGAGTTTGCTGACGGTTAATGGTTTGATTGCGGCAAATTATATTCTGTTGCCAGTGCAGGCAGAATTCTACGCGTTAGAGGGGCTTGGTCAGCTGCTAGAGACCATGAAATTAATACGCAAGGGACTCAATCCACAACTGGACTTGCTGGGTGTGCTGCCAACCATGATGGACAGCCGTACAACGCTGTCAACGCAGGTTCATGAGGAGATCAAGAAGCATTTTCCAGATCGAGTTTTCCAGACGACTATTCCACGGAATATTCGCTTAGCTGAAGCGCCAAGCCATGGACTGCCAGTTGGCGCGTATGACCGCTTCTCCAAGGGTGCACGCGCATACAAGGCGCTGACCAAGGAGATCATAGGGAGGATTGGCTGATGAAAAAAGGATTGGGCCGTAGTTTTGATTCACTCATTCCGACAAATCTGATCGATGAGTCGTTTGATCCGACTGCCAAACAAGACGGCAGACTTAGTCAGCTCAAACAATTACCGATTGAGCAAGTCATGGCCGATCCAGATCAGCCGCGTCGGATGTTTGATGAAGAGGCGCTTGACGAATTGTCTGAGTCGATAAAGATTCATGGTATTTTACAGCCGCTGGTAGTGACGGGCAAAGCAGGTGCTTATGTGATCGTTGCAGGTGAACGTCGTTGGCGTGCTGCTCAGAGAGCTGGGCTGACCGAGGTACCGGCACTGGTGCGAACGCTGACTGGTCAGCATCGTTTGGAACTGTCTCTGATTGAAAACCTGCAGCGCCGCGATCTCAATCCTTTGGAAACTGCTACGGCATACGCTAAGCTGCGCGATCAGTTTAACCTGACATTGGATGAAATAGGGCAGCGAGTTGGCGGCAAATCGGTTAGCGCCATTTCTAACACCATGCGCCTTCTAAAGTTGCCAAAGGCCGTCCAGGAAGCTGTTTTTAGCTATAAAATCACTGAAGGTCAGGCTCGACCATTGATCAATGTGCCCAAAGAAGTGGCAGAAGAGCTGCTAGAGAAAATCATTGCTGAAGGGTGGTCTGCTCGCCGCATTGAGCAGGCGATAGTCCTCTGGAAAGAGTCTAAAAACAATCCATTTGAAAAGCGACGTCCGGTCGAGATTCCTCATGAAGAAGTCGTTCAAAATTTGACCAAAAAACTGAATTCAAAGATTAAAATTCGCACCAATACGCGCGGCGCTGGGCAAATCATCATACCATTCAAAAATGCTGTTGATTTTGAGCGTATTCATCAACTGCTGAAAAAGTAGCTAAAATCCACGGATTTTAGTGATTGGCCAAATCCTCATGGAGACTGGTCCGACGATGTCATATAAAGGTATTGGTCCCATGCAGTTTCGGGAATCACACGAATAGTTTTCTTGTCGGTGGTCGCCCATGACGAAAATAGTCCCCTCTGGTACGGTAGTGTCAACATCGCCAGAGGTTGGTTGGCCGGGCTCATTTTTATTCACTGTGGTATCAGGATTAAACCCATGAATATGAGCGCTATTATACACCGTAACGACGCCATCCTTAACCGTAACACGCTCACCAGCAAAGGCGATAACTCGCTTGACGATGTACTCATCTTTATTTGTTGAAGAGTTAAAATTTGGGTTTTTAAAGACAATGGTTTGACCCCGCTCAGGGACGTATCGCTTGTTTTTGATTTGTGCCGCTGTCACTGGTAGTCGATTGACAATCAAACGATCACCTGTGTGCATGGTTGGCTCCATACTGGCACCTTGAACAGTAAAATTACGAAAAATAAAGGTGTTAATCAGCAGAGTGCCGATCACCACGCCAACAACAAAAACGATTAGCCCCAAACTGTCACGAATCTTTGGGTGTCTATCAAGAAAAGTTGCATCCATCCTATTTAGTATAGCCTGTATAGTGTGATATAATCAAGAGATATGGAGCTACTGCGAACCGTTAAACGCAAGTCATTTTTTAGTGAGGTGGTGTACCATCTTTTGAACATTAGCTTAGCTTTGGCGTTATTTGGTATTACGCTCATGGTGCAATCGCCAGTAGCTGCGGTAGTATTGGTTATTTTGAGTAAATGGCGTGTCTTGGCGGTGAGGCCACGTTTTTGGTGGACGAATATCCAGTCTAACTTAGTAGACTTGATCGTTGGATTGAGCGTGGTGGCATTGCTGTACCTGTCTGTGGGGAATATCGCCGTGCAAATTGCTTTCACTGCCTTTTATATTATTTGGCTGGTAATCATCAAGCCGATGTCAAAGCGTTGGCAAATGATGTTGCAGTCGGCCATCGCCATTTTATTTGGTACGGTAGCGTTATTCTCCATTGGCTATTTGTTGCCAGACATTGCAGTTGTTGCTGGCTCAATGGTCATTGGCTACAGCGCCGCTCGGCATTTTTTGGTTAGCTACAAAGAAGATCAAACAGTTTTGCTGAGCTCTATCTGGGGGATTATGTTTGCGGAGATTGGTTGGCTGGCGTACTACTGGACCTTTGCCTATGCTATACCAGGACTCACCATGATCAAACTTCCGCAGGTGACTATTATTTTGCTTTTGATATCTTTCTTGGGTGAGCGGGTCTATCGATCATGGAAGAAAAACGGCGCGGTCGTACGGAGCGAGATCATGCCGCCAGTTTTGTTTTCTGTGGCGGTGATAGGCGTTATATTACTATTTTTCAACACAGTAACGAGGATTTGATAGATGACAGAGGTGGGGATAGAACAGCCAAATAATAGCGCGCAGGTGATTACACTGTCACGGCGACGAATGATGGCTATTTGGGTTGCCATAGCAGCGCTATTTTTGTTGATGATTATGATCGGTAGCGTGCTACTCATGATGGTGCTGCGTCCAAAGCTCGCCAGTACGCATGGCCCAACGGTTGACGGTAATCTGACTGTTACCGCCGAAGAATCGAATGTCTCAAAAAGCGTCAATCAGGTATCCCCTAGCGTCGTATCGATTATCACTGTAAAAAGTAATGGCTTCAGATCACAAGAGAACGCTGGAACTGGCGTGATCATTAGTAAAGACGGTTATATTTTGACGAATAAGCACGTAGTAAATGGTGGGCGGTCCTTCCAAATCATCACTGGCTCGGGCGACCGCCACACCAATGTCAAACTAGTGGGAGTTGATCCACTAAACGACATTGCGTTTTTGAAGATTAACGGCGTCGATAACCTATCACCAGCGACTATTGGCGACTCGAGTACTGTCCGCGTTGGTCAGAAAGTCATTGCTATCGGCAATTCGCTTGGTAAATTCCAGAACACTGTCACGAGCGGTATTATCTCAGGTAAGGGCCGTCCATTGCAGGCTTCGTCAGATAGCGACGACGATCAAGACCAGAAGCCTGAATCATTAACGGATCTGCTGCAGACCGATGCCGCTATTAACCCGGGCAACTCGGGTGGTCCGCTGTTAAATATGGCTGGTCAAGTCATCGGCATTAATACCGCCATCGTCGAGGATGCCCAGAGTATTGGCTTCGCCATCCCGATAGGCGCAGCCAAAGGACTGATCCGGAGTGTTCTAGAAAAAGGTGAGATCAATAAATCATACATCGGTATACGTTATTTGGAAGTGACGCCAGAAACGCGGGCTGCAAATAAACTATCAGTCAAACATGGTGCTTTTGTCGGTGGTGTTTCTGGGCAATTGGTGCAGCAGGGCGGTCCAGCAGACAAAGCGGGCATCAAATCTGGCGATATCATCACCAAGGTTAATGATAAAACCATTGGCGAACATGGTGGTTTGACAAGCTTGATTGGCGAATATCTGCCAGGCGAAACTATCGAGCTGACGGTTATCAGAGATAACAGAGAGCAGAAACTGAGGTTAACGCTCGGTGCCTACAAGTCGTAGCACCACGATCAATCCGCTGGTTTCCAAGTGTAAAAAGCCATTTTGATTACCAAAGGCGATAATCGTCTGGTGTTGTTCTTCGTCTGCCTCGATGAATAGCAGCCCTTGGTCGGTCATATGCTTGGGTGCTTGTTGAATGAGCTCTCGGATTAGCTTAAGCCCTCCTTCGCTGGCATACAGGGCTTCTGACGGCTCGTGACGGAGCTCTGGGGAGGTGTTCTTCCAATCCTTGTCGACATATGGCAAATTCGCTAAGATGCAGTCGAGCTTTTCAAATTGGCCGAGTAGTAAGGATTGTTTTTGCGTAAAGATTTTAGCACCCAATTTCTTGGCATTCTTTTCTGCCACTAGGAGTGCTTTAGGGCTAATATCTGACAAAACAACATGCCAGTTGTCTGGCAACTCGAGCGCCGCAGTGATTCCCAAGCATCCAGAGCCAGTTCCTATGTCGATGAGCGTCCTTGGTTGGTCGTCTTGTGGCGCCAGCTTTAGTAGTAGATTGATCATTTCTTCTGATTCGGGACGCGGGACTAGTACGCTGGGCGATACACTAAAATTCCGTCCATAAAACTCTTTCTTACCCAAAATATATGCCAGTGGCACTCGGTCGAGACGCAGGCTGAGCCGCGCTTCGGCAATATCAACACGTCGCGGATCAATCTCTTCGTCCAGGTGCGCGTGAAGGTATGTTCGGTTTTTGCGCAGTGTGTTCGCTAGTAGCAGTTCTGCGTCAAGTTGTGCTGACGTGATACCAGCGTTTTTCAGGTGCTCAGCGGCGTGTTTTAGCCAGGTTGATATATTCATGTTGTTAATTATACCACAGCTAGTCCTGTAGACATAGTATCATTGTAAAAATCATATAATATGGCGTAAAAGCTTGACAAATCAAGAGATAGAGAGTATTATGTGAATTGTTTATAACTCTGATGAGTAAAAGGGAGATGTATTATGACGAGTGAAGCAAAAGGGGTGAGAGAAGCAGCGGATGAAATACCGTATGATCATGAAGTTTGGGCTGACCTTATTCGTAAGAATCAAGCACTAGCGATGAATGTTCACGTAGACGATATGCTTCGTGTTGCTCAGGCTGCTAATCAGTCTGACACACAGTATTATGTGGCGCCAGATGTTGAGGAGGCTTGTGCATTACGCGTTGCAGATGTAAAACGTCTAAATAGCCTCGATGAACTGTATCCATTTTTTGGTCGACACCTCAAGCCGGAGAGTCCTGCTGAGATTAAGAGGACAGAGAGACGTCGTGTTGAGCATCTGTTTGATGCTAGTACTGCCGTGGTTGCTTTGGCGTTCAGAGATAGCGAACACGGCTTAAGTCCTTTCTGGAGAGAGCTTGACGCATTGCGGCGAGAAGAGAAAAAGGAAAAATGGTATCAGCGATTCCTGAAAAAGACACCACGAGGCTAAAAGGGCGATCATATTATGTTGCTTGAGCGTGACTTTCAGCATTCTTTGCTTTTAGCTCTCGCTCATACCGCTGTAGTTGCTCAATCAAATCGTCAATATCCCCGTTCATTGCCGCGGGGATATTGCTGCGGCTGTAGTGTATGCGGTGGTCGGTGATGCGGTCTTGCGGGAAGTTGTAGGTGCGGATTTTTTCGGAGCGATCGCCAGTGCCAACGAGTGATCGCCGCTCAGCACTCAACTTGGCATTTTCTTCGTCAATTTTCATCTGTAGTAAGCGCGAACGCAGCACGCTCATGGCTTTTTCGCGGTTCTTGATCTGTGATTTTTCGTCTTGGTTGGTCACGACGATACCAGTTGGTAGGTGAGTGATGCGCACCGCCGAGTCGGTGGTGTTGACGCTTTGACCACCATGACCACTGGAGCGGTAAATGTCAACTCGCAGATCATTGGCGTTGATTTCAATATCAGTTTCTTCGGCCTCTGGCAACACCGCTACGGTGACGGTGGAGGTGTGGACGCGACCTTGGCTTTCGGTGACTGGGACGCGCTGGACGCGGTGGACGCCGCCTTCAAATTTCAATTTGGCGTATGGTGCGTCACCTTTGACCATGAAAATGACTTCTTTGTAACCACCTGAGTCATTGGCGGATTCGCTGACGAGCTCAGTTTTGTAGCCATTGGCTTCGCACCAACGCAGATACATGCGGTACAGTTCCGCTGCAAATAGCGATGCTTCGTCGCCGCCAGCGCCAGCACGGATCTCTATGATGATGTTTTTCTCGTCGTTTGGATCTTTTGGCGTCAGTAGGATGAATAATTCTTCCTCCAGCTCTGCCAGACGCGCTTCAGTTTCAGTGATCTCAGCTTTTGCTAGTTCCGCAATCTCATCACCGCCAGTAGCCAATTTTCGTGCTTCTTCTAAGTTTTTTGTTAGCTGCTGGCGCTCCTTGGCCTTTGCTATCAAGGTTTCCAGCTCTGAAAAACGTTTATTTTTGGTAGTAAACTCTGGGTCGCTATATGCAGTTGGTTGTGCCAAAAAATCTGCCAAGATTTGTCTCTCGTCAACTAAGTCGTCTAGGTGTAACGCAATTTGTGTCATATGAGTTGTATTATAGCACAGAAACACCATGGCGTATATTGACAATAGTAGCATTTGTGTGTATAATATGCGTAACATGGTTAAGCTTAAAAATATAATTCCTGCACGACTGCGCAGAGTCAGGCAAGTCAGCCTGAATAGCGAGCCTAAATATGACCAAAATCAGGTGATGTATAATCTGTATGAGCAGGGTTCCGTTGCCGTTCATCCACGTGAGCCGTTTGAAACGGTGTCTGGAGAAGAGATATCGCATCGGATGGAAATAGACCACTGTGTGAAGCGGGCGCCCACGTTGGCGGAGTTGATGAGCAATAGGGAGCATGGCAGGGAAAACGATGTGCACAGTGTGATCGGTAGTCGGGCGCTGCTTTCGCGTGAGGTTGATGCCTTGACCCGAGAAGACTTTTCAGTGCAGACGGAACAGCAGACAATTTCAGCATTGTTTTCTGGGTTGTGTGCGCGAAGTGATGATTTGGCGCGTACCTCACGATTGTCTAAAATCCGGAATCATCTCAACTATGTTGGTGAGCTGGAGCTCATGGAGGCGGCATGTGGAATCGCGACGTATTGGAAGCATCGACTGGACGCACACTCTGATAAAACATTGTTTGTTATGCTGGGCGAAATTGGTAACATGGAAAGTGTTGACTATGCCGCCCCACAAGGAAAAATAAAAAGTGACGAATATTTCATGGAATTGATCATGGGGGAGTTTTCTGATGATGAGTTGGCCCAGTATGCTAATAGGCTGCTCATCGATGAGGAGGAATTGGTGAACTTGCCTAAAGAAAACGTTGATATCATCATGCTGGACGACTGGACAAGTAGTGGCACAGAAATTATGGAACAACAACAGTGTTTTTTGAGGCGACATCCAGACTTGAGGGACCATATAGAAGTCCAACTAGCGATTGCCAATGAAGAAAGGTTGAAAGTAGGCTTTCGTATGAGCGGGGGGCAGCATGTGCCAGTCCGCGCGTATTATTGGGCAAATAGTTCATCCGAGCTTTTTAGCACGTATATTGCAGGGTCGCATTCGTCGGACTACTCGTTGGCGGTTGATATCGGCTCTGTGCTTGGAGCAGAGGATACGATGCCACCAGGCGTGCAAGTTGCGCGACCATATCACCGAGACAACTATCAGACGACCTTTCGTCAACGTTTACAACACGCTAGGTTGCATGGCTCAAACGTGATTAAATAGATACATGATATTTTCAACGTGGCGTGAGTTTGTTGAAGCTGAGGCCCAGCAGCCGTATTTTCGAGTTTTGATGAATCGGGTGGACGCTGAACGGGAGAAATATGAGGTGTACCCAGCGAGACAAGATATGTTTTCTTGTTTTGCCGCTTGTCCACTGGACAAGGTGAAAGTAGTTGTCATTGGGCAAGACCCGTATCACGGCCCAGGTCAGGCGCATGGTATGAGTTTTTCGGTTAAGCCGGGAGTTAAATTGCCACCAAGCTTGCAGAATATTTTTAAGGAGTTGGTTGATGATACCGGGGTGGATATGCCGACTAGTGGTTTTTTGGAACCATGGGGTAAGCAGGGCGTACTGTTGATGAACACTAGCTGGAGCGTCAGACGAGGTCAGGCTGGTAGCCACGCAAATTACGGTTGGATGGAGTTTTCTAAAAATCTGCTAACGATGCTGAATGACTATGAGCAGCCGCTAGTGTTTATATTGTGGGGAGCGCACGCCCAAAAGGTTGGTCAGGCGATCACAGACAGTCGACATTTGAAGATTTGTAGTGCTCATCCGTCACCGTTTTCTGCCAATCGGGGATTCTTTGGTAGTAAGCCATTTTCGCGTGCCAATGATTTTCTGGTACGGAATGGCCGCGGGGCGATTGACTGGCGGTTACCTTGATTGACAAATAGTAACTTTATGTGATATAATATGAACTATGGAACATTCAATTGATACTATTAAACAAACACCAGATACGTTGCCGTTGCCATCTGTTACCAAAACGTACAGATTGCCCGAAGGGATGTTGCTCGGACCTGATGAATCAGTCAAGGTGAAAGGATTTATAGCTCGGGGAAGAATTGATGGAAGGTCGGCTGTCTTGGCTTTGGATGACTCGGGAGAGAATGATACTCAGGACTCAGTGCTGCAGTCTCATCTTGAGGATGCAATTTTTGGAGATTTTTCATTTATGCGCTCAGCATATTATAACCACATTGCTCAGCATCAGGGCATGACGACACCGAATATACTCAAAGTGTCAGAAAATGACCAAGAATCACTGAAGCTGACCGGTTTGTCTATGGTGCTGGCAACTGGATCTTTGGAGAAGATAGAGCAGAGGCAGGACTCCCCCGCGGGATTAGTTGTATCAAGGGGTGACGAACTGAAGGAAGTGGCTGATATTGAACATAGGGCAGCAGAGATTGGTCTGTATTCTCGAGCAACAGTACAGTTTCCTGGAGATGCGCAAGGAGCGGAAGAGTGTATCATATTGACGGATGCGGTCGGTAACCAGGTCATCATGCCGTCTCATGAAGAGACGACAGACCTTCTGGAGCGTCTGTTTGGTTATCAAGAAGCCGAAGGGCAGTTGTTTGATGCTGAAGCAGCACTGTCGGCTATGTCTGAGTAATTCGAAAACTGATTAGCCTAACAAAAACCGCCCCAGTGATGAGGCGGTTTCTTATAGGTGTCACAGTCTACTATTTGCTAGACTTTTTAGCCTTTTTGTCTGATTTTGGAGCATCAGTTTTTGCGGCTTTGTTGGCGTTCGCTTTCTTAGCTTTATTTGCCAAAGCTGCTTTGCGAGCTTCAGCTGCTGCCTGGCGCGCCTTGAAGCGGTCAACACGACCTTCGGTGTCGATAATCTTTTCTTCACCAGTAAAGAATGGGTGTGAAGCCGACGAGATGTGAACTTTCACGAGAGGGTAAGTATTACCGTCTTTCCATTTGATGGTATCTGTTGTCTGCGCTGTTGACTGAGTCAAGAACGCGAAGCCCGCTTGATCGTCGCTAAATACGACAGGGCGATAGTTCTGTGGGTGAATACTGCTTTTCATAACCGTTCAATTGTACACAATTTACCCTAGAATGTCAAAAGGAGTTGTCTCGAGAGTCGAATAGTGGTATAATTGCTAGGTAACTAATTTTAATGACACAATCCGTTTCACACTCCACATCGTGAGCGGATGAGGCAAAAGGAGAAAGAAATGTCTGTAGCAGTAGACATTAAGGCTTTGCTGGAGTCAGGTGTTCACTTTGGACACAAAACCAGCCGCTGGCACCCAAAGATGGCGCCATATATTCACAGTAAGCGTCAGGACAGTCACATTATTGACTTGGTCAAGACGGTTGAAGCGTTGGATAAGGCGTTGCCAGAACTAACAAAAATCGCAGCATCAGGCCGCAAAGTACTGTTTGTTGGCACGAAAAAGCAAGCCAAAGACGTGGTGCGTCAGGCTGCTGAAAAGATCAACCAGCCATATGTAGTTGAACGCTGGATCGGTGGTATGTTGACCAACGGTGCGACGATTACTCAGCAGATCAAAAAGCTGAAGAATTTGGAAAAGCGTATGGCGTCAGGTGACCTGGAAAAGCGCTACAACAAGTTGGAAGTGCAGCGTTTCCAAGAGGAAATCGATAGCTTGAACGTTAAATATGGCGGTATCAAAGACTTGATGGGCAAGCCAGGCGCAGTGGTCGTGGTTGATGCTTTGACTGACGCAAATGCAGTGCGTGAAGCTCAGACATTGGGTGTGCCGGTATTTGCTATTGTTGATACCAATGTCAATCCAACTGGCATCGACTACGTCATCCCTGGTAACGACGACGCTATCAAGGGTATTCAATTGCTATTAGACTACTTCACCGAAGCTGTTGCCGAAGGTGCGGGTAGCGTGAAACCTGAAGAAAAACCAGTGAAAAAAGAGGAGAAATAGGATGGGCGTTTCTGTTGACGACATTAAAAAACTGCGCGAATTGACTGGCGTAGGTTTGACCGACGCAAAGAAGGCATTGGTTGAAGCTGACGGTGATTTTGACAAGGCGCTGGAGGAAATGCGCAAAAAAGGCTTGACTAAGGCTGAGAAAAAAGGCGACCGTGAAGCACGTGAAGGCTTGATTGAGAGCTATGTTCACTCTGGTCGAATCGGCGTGATTGTCGAGGTTAACTGTGAGACTGACTTTGTGGCGCGCTTGGACGACTTCAAAACCTTGGCGCACGAAATTGCTATGCAGATTGCCGCGATGAACCCAAAGTATGCTTCTACAGAAGATATTCCGGCTGAAGAGATGGAGCGGGTGAAGGCTGAGTTGATGGCGAGCGAGACACTAGCAAGCAAGCCTGAAGAGATGCGCGAGAAGATCGTGACTGGTCAGTTGAATAAACACTTTGCTGAGCAAGTATTGATGAGCCAAGCGTACATCTTGGACGATTCCAAGACGGTTGAGCAGCACATCAAGGAAGCGATTGCTAAATTGGGTGAGAACATTGTGGTTCGCCAGTTCAAGCGAATCGAGCTGGGCGTCAGCGAATAACATTTGCCATCATGATGAAAATCGGCTGCAAATATGCAGTCGATTTTTATTTGTAGATATATCTTGCATAAGCGTATTGACAAAATAGCAAATCTATGCTATTATGAGAGCATATTACATCAATATACACAAAAAGGAAAACTATGAATAAAAACATGAATGCAGCTCCGGCGTTCCCAGACCTTAATAATACAGTTCCTGATGGCTGGGCTAACCTATCAAGTGGGCTGGCTGTTCCAGAGAGTGCAGCTGCTGCATTCCCGAGCATTAATAAAGAGCCTAATGACTGGAATGAACTGGGAAATGGACTACTTGTTCCGGAAAGCGCAGCAAAAGGTGGCGCTGAAAATGGCATGATGACGCGCGATGAGCGCATCACTGACGGCCAAGAGAGATTTAACGCCTTGAAGACCCGGGCTCAAGAAGGCTTGAGCAAGATGATGCAAGGTCTTAAAGACCGTTTTTATATCGGCATTAGTCGGGGTGCTGAGTTACCTGGTCAAATTGCCACTGGTGCTGAGATGGTACGAGAGACTGTGGCTCAAAAAGGTACTGAAGCGCAAGAGTTTGTTGTTCAAAAGGGTAGTGAAGCAAGAGAAGCTATTGTTCAAAAAGGCGCTGAAACAAAAGAGGCAATTGGTAATGCCTGGGGCGCTGCACGAGGAAAGGCTGCAGAACTGTTTGAAAAGGGTAGTGATGTAATACTGCAAAATATAAAAGTAGCACGTGAACGCAAGGCTGCTAGAATAAAAAATCGTCAGGAGCGGCGAGCAGCTCGTCAGCAGGCGCGCGAACAACGAGTAGCTGAGCTCGACAATCGCCAGGCGGCTCGTGTCAGTCGTCAGGAGGCTCGCCAGCAACAACGGGAAGCTCAAACTAAAGAGAATATAGCGGACAAGCTGGATACCGGGGACGACAAGGTATTCATCCGGCAAGAGCAACAAGCAGACACTGGAGCAACCTTAGAGTCTATGATGACCGAGAGGGAGCTGAATGACGCTAATGCTAAAGTGGAACAAATGAGCAAAGAAGCCGAGCGGGCAGAACAAGCGGCAGAAGCTGCTCGGTTAGAAGCAGATGCTAATCCTGGAGATGAGCGGTTACAGCTTGATGCCGAAGAAAAAGAGGGGCTGAAAATTGCAGCGAATGCTCGATTGAAGCGCGCAACAGGCGAAGTTACTCGGCTGCAGGCAGCGATGAGTCAGCTGGAGAAGAGCTCTGAAAGTGCGCAAAGCAATATTGAGGCTGCTCGAGAGCGTATTGAGGAGCGACGTGGTCGAGCTGAAGCGCGTAGAGCTGCTCGTATGGCTGCTCGTAAAGAAGCATTGGGCGACACCTGGGAATCAGCGAAAGATAGGGTTGCACGACTGGCAAATACCGACCCGAACAAGATTAAACAGTTCGGCGTAAAGGTGGCAAAGGCAGCTGGTAGGTTGACTAAGGCTACCGCAAGTCGGTTGGTTCCAGCAAGCTAAAGGCAATAGATATAATTGATTAGAAAAGATAAAAAGGGTATCATAATAACTATGAATAATGACAAAAATACACAAATAATCATCCCGACAACTATGATAACGAAAGCACAGTTGAACTCGGTAGGAATTAATCTACCCGATGACCAAGTACAGGCATTGATTCAGCACGTGGAAGAGACGGTGAATGAGCGGATTAGCGAGGAAATTGTTGATTCATTGGATGATGCGCAGTTGGCAGAGCTGGTGGCGCTACAAGATGATGATGTGCCAGCTGAGCAACTTGAGGCTTGGATTCGTGAGCGAGTGCCAGAATATGATGAGATCGTTGAAGACAACATGACAATCGTGTTGGGCGAGTTGGTCGAAAATTCTGAGGCAATCCAGGCACAATAGCACATACTAGTGATAAAATCGCCTTCCTCGTGAGGGCGATTTTATTGTGTGGAGATGATCAAGCAGCCGTCTTTCTGATGACGGGCGTCGGTGGTGGTGACGACAAATTGGTGGTGTTGGATGGTCTCTTGAAGTAGCTTCTCGCGAGTTGCGTCCAGTTCAGAAAACACATCATCCATCAAAATGAGTGGGCGATGTTTGGTTCGTTCAGTTTGTAGTTCCAGCTCTAGGAGTTTAAAAGCTAACATGATGGTGCGCATTTCGCCGCGAGAAGCAACTTTGATGGCTGGTCGGGAGTGTAAGGATATCAGAAAATCTTCTCGCTGTGGTCCGGTGGAGGAGTGTCCTGTTGCTAATTCATATTCACGAGAACGCTGTAGCCTGTCCAGTAGAGACTGCTCGTAATTATCGAGGCTGACTGACGGTAGGTATTCAACAGTGAATGGTGTCTGTTTTCCTGCCAGAGAAGCGTAGAGTAATTCAAGGCGTTTTTCGTAGGTATATAAAAAATGTGCGCGGGCAGTTGCCAGGGCGTTTGCCGCCTGAACAAATTTTATATCCCATGCAAATAAGTGGTCTCGCCACTCGGCAGCGTTCTCGGGATGATGCTTGAGCAGTTCATTGCGCTGTAGGAGTGTTCGGTTAAAAATGCGCAGTTGGGCGTCATAGGTTGCGTCCAAGCGTGACAACAATCCATCTAGAAAATCACGACGTCGCTGCGGAGAAGACGAGATGAGTCGCAGGTCATTCGGCTCAAACAGCACCACAGGTAGGCGGTGTTTTCGGGGGAGTGTTTTGGAAGTACTGTCGGCAATGGTAAATTCTTTTGTGATTGCGTTATCAGCTGAACGTAACAACTGGACGCGGCGCGGTTGGCTGTTGGTCTCCAGGTGAATGATGCTGTGTACTGTTTGGTGGCGCATGCAATCAAGCAGCGATCCACGAAAGCTTGTGCCGCGCAGCGCTATGTATATCGCTTCTAATAGGTTGGTTTTGCCGGTGCCATTTGGCCCAACGATAACTGTTCCGGCGTCTCCCAACTGCGTCTCAAATAACTCATACGAGCGGAAATTATACAATTTTAACCTCGAAATCATTATTCATATTGTATCATGGGCCGGGTAGCGCCATACGGGTAAAATTGCTATAATAGATAGGAAATAATTGGAGGCAGATATGTTTGACACTAAACCATATGAAGATAAAATGGCACAAGCCTTAGAGCATTTTCAGGATGAGCTGAAAAAAGTACGCACTGGTCGTGCGCACGCTGGGATGCTTGAGGGAGTGATGGTCGAGGTGTATGGCACTAAAATGCCGCTCAATCAAGTAGCTAATGTGACTGCTCCAGAAGCCCAGATGCTGCTAGTGACGCCATTTGATCCAAGCAATATTACGGCTATCGCCGCAGCTATTCGTGACAATCAAAGCCTAGGCTTTAATCCATCAGACGACGGTCGGGTGGTTCGCGTGCCAGTTCCGGCTCTCACTGAAGAGCGCCGCAAACAGTTAGTGAAGCAGGTGAGCGAGAAATCAGAAGAGGCACGAATCGCCATGCGAACTATTCGTCAGGATGCATTGAAGGACGCTAAGCGCATGAAAGATACTAAGGAACTGGGCGAAGACGACTTTAAGCGAGTTGAAAAAGAAATTGATTCATTGATGGGCGATACTCAAAAGCGAATCGAAGAGCTCTTTAAGGCTAAAGAACAGGACGTGCTGACTATTTAGTCTGATCGGCTAATCAGGTGGGCGATTCGAGATAGGTGTCTGAATGACTCTTGAAGATTTGAAACAATATGCACCGTATATAGACCAGCATATCGAGAAAGTGCTATGTGATTTTGCTGATGAAGTTCAGCCTGAGGCTGATGATGAACAGGCAGTTTGGGCACTGTCAACAATACGTGAATATGCTTTGAGGTCAGGAAAGCGGCTGAGGGGTGCTTTGGCTGCTTGTCTGTACGACGTGAGGACAGGTCAAAAATATGCCGAGGCTGGTTTATCTTTAGCAGCAGTGATTGAACTAATCCATGATTATTTGCTCATACTAGACGATGTTATGGATCGGTCTGCGACCCGGCGGGGGTTGCCAACAGTTCATGAGCAGTACAAAAGGCAATTTTCACACATTGGGGCTAATGAATTTGAGGCAGATATGATGGCTGTTAATGTCGGGCTACTGGTGCAGCATATCGCCAGTTGGGCTCTGTCTCGTATGGATGTGAATACAAAAATTGTTCAGCAAATAATGCACCGTAACATCGGCATCACGGGGTTTGGACAGATGGCTGACGTAGCGGGTACAGTTACTCGTCCAGCGACGTCTGAGCAGATTATCAAAAAGTATTATAAAAAGAGTAGTATTTATACGTTTGTAAATCCGCTGTTATGTGCACTGGCCTTGGCGGGCGACACTGATGAGACCGCCCAACGACAAGTTGAGGCGTTTGGATTGCCAGCGGGCCTGGCGTTTCAGCTTCGTGATGATTGGCTGGGTATCTTTGGCAGCCCGGAAGAGTCAGGAAAAAGCAACCTTGATGATATTCATGAAGGAAAGAATACATTTTTAGTACAAGAAACTTTGGAGCGATGTACTGAGGATCAGAAGAAAACATTGTTGGAAATCATTGGTAATGAGCAGGCGACAGCAGATGACCTAAGTGCTGTGAAGGAAGTTATGACGCAGACAGGTGCGGTAGAGACGGCTCAAGCTTTGATGGAGCAAGCAGGGCGTGAGGCATGCGAAGCTGCCCGAGTCTCAAGTTTGTGGGCGGGCGATTTCGCCGATCTGCTACAGCAAGTGGTACAATATAGTATGGAGCGAATAAAATAGTGAGTGAGAGTAGCGTACCCCAGCATATTGGATATATCATGGACGGCAATCGTCGGTGGGCTGAACGACATGGGCTGCCAGCCTATGAAGGACACCTAGCAGGTTATACTGCCATGAAAGAAGTTCTGACGGCTAATATTGATGCTGGTGTGAAATATGTTTCGGTATATGCGTTTAGTTCTGAGAATTGGCGTCGTTCACAAGCGGAGGTCGACAAGCTGATGAAACTATTGGTCAAGTGCGTTAAGACCGATGCGAAATACCTACACGACCGCCAGGTTCGTGTTGTGGTACTCGGCTCGCGTGACCAGCTACCAGAGAAGGTTGTCCAGGCAATAGAAGAGATTGAGTCAGCCACTGCGCATTACACTAAAGGTACATTGGCTTTGTGCTTTAACTATGGTGGTCAGCAGGAGATTGTTAACGCTGTCAAGCGGATCATCGCGTCAGGAGTTACAGAGGATGAGGTGACAGCTGATTTGATTGAACAAAATTTATACTCACCAGAGATACCGCCGTGTGATTTGATCGTTCGGACTAGCGGTGAGCAACGCCTGAGCAACTTTATGCTGTGGCGATCGGCCTTAAGCGAGTTTTTGTTTCTAAAAAAGCATTGGCCGGACATGCGAGCGGAAGACGTTAAAAATATATTAGATGAATACGCCAAGAGGAATCGAAGGTTTGGGGGGTAATATATGGTTGTGCTGGGTGTTGTAATTGGGCTGTTGGTTTTGGTCTTTTTGGTGGCCATCCATGAGCTTGGTCATGCTGTTGTGGCGAAACGCAATGGTGTGAAGGTGGAGGAGTATGGTATTGGCTTTCCGCCGCGAGCAAAAAAATGGCAGCCAAAACAGAGTTTTTTGGGCAAAAATGTTGTTTTTAGCTTGAACTGGCTTCCGCTGGGTGGCTTTGTGAGGCTCAACGGTGAATATGATTCAGCTCGTGGCAAAGGTGCGTATGGAGCTGCGGGGTATTGGGTAAAAACGAAAATATTGTTAGCAGGTGTATTGGTCAACTGGCTAGCGGCTGTGGTGTTGTTCGCGGTGTTGGCTGTGTTCGGGTTGCCTAAAATATTACCAAACCAAGTGATGCTGCCGTTTGATAATACATCAGTTAAGACACCAGTCAAGATCGTTCGTCTCACTGAGGGCTCGCCAGCGGCACAAGTTGAGTTACATGTTGATGATGAAATTGTAGCGATTAATGAAAAACCGATCGATACTTCAGCGCAGTTGTCTGAGGTAACACAGCAGTCTTCTGGGCAAACGGTAAATATTGAGGTTAAGCGAAACAAGCAGCCGCTGCATTTTCGAACAACATTATTGAGTCGTGATCAAGCAAAAAATGGTGGCTATTTGGGTGTTGTGCCACACCAGTCAGAGACCATCCACGCCACATGGTCAGCGCCATTGGTTGGTGTGGCGACAACAGTGCAGTTAACTCACGAGACGCTGAAAGGAGTTGGCTCTATGATCGTGCAGGGGATTGGCGGCTTCTTCGGGCAGTTTGTTGGTTCACCAGAGCAGAAGCAGGCAGCCAAGGCTGATTTGGCAAAGGTGGGTAACAATGTGGCAGGTCCGGTTGGTATCTTGGGTGTATTGTTCCCGTCGGTTGTTAATTCCGGCTTGACACAAGTATTGCTTCTGGCGGCAATCATCTCCTTGACACTGGCGGTGATGAATATTTTGCCAATCCCAGCACTTGATGGTGGGCGTTGGTTTACTATGACGATTTTTCGACTGCTGAAAAAGCCACTAACGAAAGATCGCGAGGAGACGATTCAAGCTACTGGCTTTTTGATTTTAATGGCATTAACAATAGTGGTAACGTGGAATGACATTGCAAAATTATTCTCATAAACTCAAGCTTAAAAAATTAGTACAGCCCAAAAAGAATTGGCTGTGGTGCTTGATTTTGCCTGTTTGGGCGTACGCATCATTTATGGTTTCGGGTCTGCTGGTTTCACTGATGGTGTGGTCACTGGTGCAGGCGGGCGTACCTCTGAAGAGTATCCCATCAGTCTTGCTGACGACCGGTATTTCGGTGGTTGTGTGGATAGTCACGATATTTATGGTCACTATGGTGCCGTACTGGCTATTTAAGCGCAAAACGAGCATTAAGGACCTTGGTGTCACTGGTAAGCCTGCATGGTTGGACGTATGTATACCTGTGCCGGCTTTTGTTGCGTATTTTATTTGCTCCATCATGGTGGCAGCGTTGGCAGTAACGTTTTTGAACGTAGATTTTAAGCAAGCACAGCAGCTACCTTTTGACACGACGATGCTGTACTCACAGGCTCAGTACGCGATGATCTTTTTCACTCTGGTAGTTTTGGCACCTTTGGCAGAAGAATTGCTGTTTCGCGGTTATCTATACACAAAACTGCGCAAGACAAATTCAGTGAAAGTTGCAGTTATCATCACCAGCCTCACGTTTGGTTTGGCGCATCTGGCGATTGGTAGTGAAAATTTGCAATGGAATGTCGTATTGGATACATTCGTTCTCAGTATCTTTTCGTGCTTGTTGCGTGAGTACACTGGTGCTGTTTGGGCTAGTGTAGTGCTGCACGCCATCAAAAATAGTCTGGCGTTTTATCTATTGTTTATCAATCCAATTGCTATTCACAGTGCTGTTGGAATATTATTTACGTAAAGGAGTTTGACGTATGAGAATGAGCCAATTATTTACCAAAACCAGCAAAACTGCGCCAAGTGACGAGATGGCGAAGAATGCGCAGTTGTTAATTCAGGCTGGTTATGTACACAAAACGATGGCTGGTGTATACTCGTACACCCCCTTAGGACTGCGCGTGCTGGAGAATATTAAGCGCATTGTGCGAGAAGAAATGAACGCGATCGACAGCCAAGAGCTCATCATGAGCAGCCTGCAGCGCAAAGAGCTGTGGACAGAGACAGGGCGGTGGAGTGATGAATTGGTTGATGTTTGGTTTAAGTCTCATTTGCAAGACGGGACTGAGGTGGGTTTTGGCTGGACGCACGAAGAGCCGATCATCGAATTACTGCGTAATTACCTCAAAAGCTACAAAGATTTGCCAATCAGTGTCTACCAATTCCAAAACAAGCTGCGTAACGAGCTGCGTGCTAAAAGCGGTATCATGCGCGGGCGCGAATTTATCATGAAAGACATGTATTCGGTGCACGCTACCCGAGAGGATTTGGATGTGTATTATGAGGCGGTTATCGCGGCGTATAAGCGGTGCTACGATCGGCTGGGGATTGGACAGGATACGTATGTAACCTTTGCGAGCGGTGGAGCATTTACCAAGTTCAGTCATGAATTTCAGACGATTTGTGAGGCCGGCGAGGACTATGTTTACTTGCACCGTGGCAAGAACATTGCGGTAAATGAGGAAGTGATTGATGAGGCAGTTGCTGAGTTGGGCGTTGACCGTAGCGAACTCGAGAAGGTTAAAACAGCTGAAGTTGGTAATATCTTCAATTTTGGCACGCAAAAATCAGAGGAGATGAAACTGGTCTTTACTGGCGAAGATGGCCAGCAGCACTATGCATACATGGGAAGCTATGGCATCGGCATCACGCGTGTCATGGGCGTGATTGTTGAAAAGTTCGCTGATGAGAAAGGCTTGGTATGGACTGAGAACATCGCACCGTTTAAGTTGCAGTTAGTGGCAATCGGTGAGCGCGGCAGTGAGCTGGCAAATCAGCTATATAGCACCTTGATGAAGGCTGGTGTAGAAGTGCTGTATGACGACAGAGCTGAGCGTCCAGGTGTGAAGTTTGCTGACGCTGAGCTGATGGGTATGCCGTGGCGCGTGACCATCAGTGACCGAGGAATTGACAGTGGTGAGTTTGAATTAACCAGCCGTCAGAGCGGCGAGACTGTCACTAAAAGCTATGACGAATTGGTAGCATTTTTCGTTGGTTAGTTGACAGTGCTTGGTAGTATTGATACAATCATAGTACTTACACGATGATTATATCGATACGCTAGATATAGCGTGTTTTTGATTTTCAACCACTATATATAGTAGAAGGAGAGTATATGAATAAGAAATATCAGATCACTGATTCAGGTCGGAAAGAACTAGAAAAAGAGTTAGCAGAGCTTAAGAGCCGCCGAGGAGAAATTGCGGAAAAAATTGCAGAAGCACGAAGCTTTGGCGACCTGAGCGAAAACGCTGAATATGATGCCGCTCGTGAAGAGCAGGGGCTACTAGAAACGCGTGTTATCGAGATTGAAGATATCTTGCAACATGCCTCAATCATTAAGAGCGCTGATGCAACAGTTGTTGGTCTAGGCAGCGCGGTTGAGCTGAAGAATAGTGATAGAACGGTTACCTACACAGTGGTCGGTCCTGTTGAGGCAGACCCGATGGAGGGTAAAATCTCTGACGAGTCGCCAATTGGGCAGGCATTGATGGGCAAGAAAGTTGGTGATGAAGTGACGATTTCTACGCCTAAAGGTGAGATTGTCTATACGATATCCTCTCTGTTATAATGTAGATAACTATGGCTACATTACAAGATTATCGAAATGAACGATTACGAAAATTAGAAACGCTGCGAGAACTAGGCGTTGATCCATACCCGGCAAAGTCAGAGCGGACACATATGTGTGCTGAGGTTTTGGCGCGGTATGATGAACTGGTAGGCCAGGAAGTGGTGGTTGCAGGTCGCATCGCTTCAATCCGCAGTTTTGGTAAGCTAGCGTTCATCAAACTACGCGACCAGTCTGGTGAAGTGCAGCTATATTTGCAGCGCGATGATGTAGCAGAATTGGACGCTGGCCGCGGTGTGTTGAGTATGAAGCAGCTGAAGCTTCTGGATACGGGTGATTTTGTCGAGGCACGCGGAGTGATGACGACAACGCAGACTGGCGAGAAGTCGGTTGGCGTGCGTGAGTTAAGGCTACTGACCAAGTCACTACGGCCAATGCCCGAAAAGCTCGAGAATAAAGAAGAGCGTTTCCGTCGCCGCTACGTTGACATGAATGTCAATCCAGAGGTGCGTCAGCGATTTGTTCGTCGCAGTAAGTTCTGGCAGGCGACGCGTGATTATCTAAACAGCCATGGGTTTACTGAGGTAAATGTACCGGTGTTGGAGCATACGACTGGTGGCGCTGATGCTAACCCATTTGTGACGCATATGGACGCACTGGATAATCAGCAGTTTTACTTGCGTATTTCTCACGAACTGCCGCTGAAGCGGTTGATCGGTGCTGGATTCGAGAAGGTGTATGATCTCGGGCCGCGTTTTCGCAATGAGAATTATTCAGACGAGCATTTGCCAGAGCACATCGCCATGGAGTGGTACGCCGCGTATTGGGATTGGAAGCAGGGCATGCGCTTTATGGAGGCGATGTATAAAGACGTGCTTCAAAAGACGTTTGGCACGCTGCAGTTTCAGCTGGGTCGATTCACGGTGGACATGAGCGGCGAGTGGGAAGTTTGGGATTACGCTGAGGTGATCAACAAGCACTATGGGATTGATGTGTACGACACAACGATTGACGAGGTAGCTGCCAAGCTGAAAGAATATAACTTGGAAGTAGAAAAGACCGATTCCATCCCACGTGGTATTGATAAGTTGTGGAAGAATATTCGTAAAGATGTGGCGGGGCCAGTGTGGCTGGTCAATACGCCAAAGTTTATCAGCCCGCTGTCTAAGACCAACCCGGATAATCCGCAGACAGTGGAGCGTTTCCAGCCGGTGATTGCGGGGTCGGAACTAGGCAATGGCTTTAGCGAGCTGAATGACCCGATTGACCAGCTGAATCGGTTTGTTGAGCAGCAACAGATGCGCGACGCGGGTGATGATGAGGCAATGATGTTGGATATCGACTTTGTGGAGATGTTGGAATACGGTATGCCGCCGGCTTGTGGCTGGGGATATTCTGAGCGGGTATTTTGGATTTTTGAAGGCGTAACTGCCCGCGAGGGCGTGCCATTTCCACAACTGCGTCATGAGATTGACGAGACAACGCGGGCGATTTATCCGCAAGTGAAGCTGTAATTGTCACCTGGACCGGGTTTGTTATAATTAGAGTATGAAGCGACTTATATTGGGGATACTAATCGCTGGATCTCTGCTGGCTGGATCTGGCCAAGCAGCGTTTGCGGCGCAGACGGATAATTTCACCATCACTAAATTTGACGCGGAGTATTTATTGGGCCGCGACGGCGAGAATCGTTCAACTTTGGCGGCGACGTGGCGAATTACTGCTCATTTTCCGCCGAATCAAAACCGCGGAATTGCACCAATATTTGTGAAGAAATATGATAATCATCCGACGAACTTTTCGTTGCAGTCGGTAACTGATGAGCAGGGGAAAACACTGGAGTATAACTGGAATGGTGATGAGCTAAGGATTGGCAAGAAAGATGTTTACGTCAGTGGTGAGAAAACTTACATCATCAAGTTTACTCAGCGTGATGTAACTAAGCACTATGATAATACAGGGCGTGACGAGTTCTATTGGGACGTCATCGGCAATGAGTGGCGTGTGCCGATGGAGAATGTACGTGTGTCCGTAAAATTTGACGAACCACTTCAAGCGGCAAGGGCGGGCGAGGCGTTTTGTTATACTGGTGTGCATGGTTCAACTAAGCGGTGTAATATCAGCGGTGATAAGAGTGAAATTGTTACAAATGTGAGCCGCCTAAATCGCCGTGAAGGCATAACGATGGCGGTTGGCTTTACCAGCGGTACGTTTACTGGGTATCAAGAGACGTTGAGTGAAAAGTTGATAAAAATTTGGGCAACGGTACAGACGATAGCAAGTAGTTTGGCGGTTATATTGATGTTGTTGTTGGCCTGGCGCTACCGACGGCTGTTTGGTAGATATAGCGAGCTCAAACCAATTCCACCAGAGTATTTGCCGCCAAACCAGGCGAGTGTGCTGACCTCAGCGTATATTTTGAAAAATTACGAGGTCATGGCGGTTAAAGGGTCAGCCAAGGTGGCACAGTTGTTGGATTTGGCAGTGCGGCACTACATCAAATTGTACGAAGTGAAAAAGGCGTCGTTTTTGCGGTCGGCGCAGTATGAAATTGAAATTGTGAAAGATTTGAAAGAGCTGAGAACCGAGGAATCTGAGGTTATTCGGGATATGTTTGGTTCGTCAATGCCAAAGCCAGGTCAGCGGCTAAATCTGAAAAAGTTGCAGAACAATTTGTCATATGCGGCGAGAACGCGCGATGATGATACAAATTTGAAGAATTTGGCTCGTGGTAACTATGCTTTGTGTGAGCAAACACTCGCGAATAAGCGAATTGTGCAGAGGTGGGCACTGTGGGTTTGTGTTGTCGGTGTGTTGTTATTGTCGCCGATGTTGCTGCTCGTGGCGGGGATAGTATTTGTCTTGTCATTTGGCTGGTCGCTGACTGACGAGGGCTTGGCGCTCAGGCGATATTTGGCGGGACTGAAACTGTATATTGGCGTAGCTGAAGCTGAGCGTTTACAGATGCTTCAGAGTCCTGAGGGTGCAGAAAAAGTGAAGGTTGATGCGACTGACGAGAAACAATTGGTGAAATTGTATGAGCGGGTATTGCCGTATGCGGTGCTGTTTGGGCAGGAAAAAGAGTGGAGTAAGCAGCTGGGTAAATACTATGAGCAAGTTGGTGAACAGCCGGATTGGTACAGTGGTCAGGGCGCGTTCAATGCCGCGGCGTTTGCAGCTGGGATGAATAGTCTGTCAAGTGTGGCCAGTAGCGCCAGTGATTACTCATCGACCTCTGGCGGTTCCACTGGCGGTGGTTTCGCTGGCGGCGGCGGAGGCGGCGGAGGCGGCGGCGGCTGGTAAAGTTATGCATGACATTTTATTGTTGGTAGTAGCGGCCGTTCTGCTGGTGTTGTCAGGGTCATTTTCAGGTTTGAACATTGGGCTGATGATGGCGCGGCCAGATGATTTGAAACGTAAAGCTCGGCAGGGCGACGCAATCGCTGCACGGGTGTATCGCTATCGCAAAGACGGTTATTATCTGATCTTTTGTATTTTGCTGGGCAACGTTGGTGTGAATACGGCG
This sequence comes from uncultured Candidatus Saccharibacteria bacterium, assembly GCA_963532835.1. Lineage (GTDB taxonomy): Bacteria > Patescibacteriota > Saccharimonadia > Saccharimonadales > Saccharimonadaceae > Nanosynbacter. Next base: position 33,773 of record CAUSLL010000004.1, on the reverse strand, counting down.
ATGTCGATTTTGCTGGGTAATATGACGAACGGCGTGGTTGGTGGGCTGATTGCCACATTACTGATCACTATGTTTGGCGAGATTTTGCCGCAAGCGATTTTTACGCAGCGCGGCTATCAGATTACGCGCTATTTCTTCTGGTTGCTGGATGTGATTTATGTGTTATTTTGGCCACTGGCCCGGCCGATGTCCAAGCTACTGAACCGCTGGGTAGGTAAGGAAGCGCCGCAGTTGTACTCACACCAAGAGCTGGAGCAGATTATTCACGAGCATGCTGAGCGGTCGGATAGCCCGGTTGATTATGACGAAAGTCGAATCGCGGCGGGAGCGTTGCAATTTAGTAAAAAGACTGCTGGTGATTTGGTGACGCCGATGAGTGAGGTGTTTACGGTGAATTTTGACGACGAGCTGGACGCGACGCTATTAGCACAGATCAAACATGCTGGCCATTCGCGGATCCCGGTGCGTGATGATGAGCGGCTGGTAGGAATTTTATATGTCAAAGATGTGGTGGGGCGCGAGCTGCCACTGCCGGTGAGTCAATTGTACCGTGACAAGATTCATGACATCGACGCGCGGTCGCGGCTGGACACGGTACTCAGCCGATTCATCCAAACCCGCAATCATTTGTTTGTGGTGATGGATGATGAGAAGGAGCTAGGCATTATCACGCTGGAGGACGTGATTGAGGAGATTCTGGACCAGGAAATTGAGGATGAATACGACGAGGAATAGGGCAGGTGATCTCTCGGCTTGCTGTAAAAGAAAAATAAAAATCGCAGAATTCTAAGGGATAGATTGTTATTTGGGTGATTATTTCCTCGAAAGTACTTGACATTTTATAGTACCTTGTATAACATAGTACTATGTACAAAGAAACTACAAGGAGTAAGGTATGAGAAGAATCGATATCATTAAGCGGGCGGGACGGAATCTTCGCCAGTCAAAAGGTCGGACGATTTTGACGTCATTGGCGATTTCGGTCGGGGCGTTTACGATTGGTCTGGCGCTGATGGCCGGTGAGGGTGGTCGGCTGTATACTAACAGCATAGTTGACGCGGCTGGCGATAAAAAAGTGATCATGGTTGCTAAAAAAATTGAAACTGAAAAGAAGGATCAATTGCCAGAATATGGCAATTCAGAGCAAGATGCTGGGAAAAATAAGGAATCAGCCATACGAAGCAAATATGTACTCAATGACAAGGACTTAGAAAAAATCCGCCAAACGCCGCATGTAAAAACGGTAACACCGGCGTATTCAACTGATGGTGTCGCCTATGCTAAAAGCTCGGCGAATAATAAAAAATTTGCGTTAACGGTGGCTGTTAAAATGGACAGAACTCGGGCAGAATTGGCGGCGGGGTCACTGGAAGATTTCATGCCAAAGCCGGGTGAGATTATCATCCCGGATGATTATGTGAAGCAGTTGGGCTTTAAGGATGCGCAATCGGCAATTGGTCAGACGATAACCTTGGGTGTGCGCAGTGCAGTGCAGGGTGGAGATGTTGCCAAAGAGGTGTCGTTCAAGATCGCGGCGGTGGACAAAAAGTCAGACACTGTTTTGTTTTATGAGCCAATGCTGAGAATTTCAACAGCTGATGCTAAGGCTATCTATGAATTTAGCCATGATAAGAGCCAACCACATCAGTACTCAACGGCGATTGCTATGGTGGATGATGAGAAAAATGTTGATACTGCTAAAGATGTGATTGGCAAAGACTATAACGCGTACTCAATTCAGGATATTCGGAAGGCACTACTAACGATGGTTAATGTAGCGCAGGTGGCACTGGCAGGATTTGGTGGCTTGGCGCTGCTCGCTAGTGTGTTTGGAATTGTGAATACTATGTATATTTCGGTACTGGAGCGAACCAGTCAAATTGGCTTGATGAAAGCGCTGGGGATGCGTGGTCGTGATATTGGTAAGTTGTTCCGGTATGAGGCAGCGTGGGTTGGTTTACTAGGCGGCTTGATTGGTGTTGGGCTGGCGAGTTTAGTGACGTTACTAAACCCAGTGATTACTAGCACCTTGGGTTTAAGCGCAGGGACGAACCTACTGGTCATCAATCCGCTGCAAATTGGACTGTTGGTGTTTGGACTAGTAGTGATGGCAGTAATTTCTGGCTGGCTGCCGAGCCGCAAAGCAACAAAGCTGGACCCAATTGAGGCATTAAGGACGGAATAGGAGAAAGGTCATGATTGAACTAAAGAATGTGACGAAAATTTACGGTAAAAAGAAAAACCAATTTACGGCGCTGAAAAATGTCAGCTTGAACATCCCGACGGGCGCGAGCGTGGCCATCCTCGGTAAATCCGGTTCTGGAAAATCGACGCTGATGCATGCTATCTCGGGATTGGATAAGCCGCAGAAAGGTCAAGTAATCATTGACGGGCAAGATATTTTACAACTGAAGTCAAAGCGTGTTGATGAGTTTCGTGCCAAGAAAATCGGCTTTATCTTCCAGAGTTTCTTTGTCCAGGGCAATGAGAGTGTGATTGATAATGTCAGTTTACCGCTGGAAATTGCGCGGCTGCCGCGGAAAAAACGAGCGCAGAAAATTAACGCGGCACTCAAGGCGGTGGATTTGTATGATAAGCGAAAAAACCGCGCTAAGGACTTGTCGGGCGGACAGAAACAGCGTCTAGCGATTGCCCGGGCAATTGTCAGTGATCCACAAATTATCTTTGCCGACGAACCGACGGGTAACTTGGACAGTGAAACAGGTGCGAAAGTGGAAGAATTGCTGTTTGATTATAACAAGCAAAAGGGTGTAACATTGATCGTGGTGACGCATGACGCTGATCTGGCGAAAAAATGTGATCATCAAATTATCATCAAAGACGGTCGGGTTGAAAAGTCGACCGTGCCAGAGGAGAAAAAACATGGACGTTAGTGCTTACGCGGAAAGCCTGGCGATTCAGCTCCGCAAAGGTTTTCTGGTGTACTGCGTACTGCTAGTGTGTGCTAAGCAACCACAGTACACTGGCGATATCGTCAAGCAACTGAGTGATTCGGACTTGATGGTAGTGGAAGGCACGATTTATCCGCTGCTGAGCCGTTTACAAAAATATGGCTATCTCAAACACGAATGGCAGGAAAGTGAGCAGGGACCACCACGCAAATATTATTCACTCACTGATACTGGCGCAGAGCTGGTAGATGAATTAAAAAATCGTATAAAAATGTTGAACACTTCGCTAAAAAATCTTGAGAAAGGAGCAAAGCGATGAAAGAAATAACCAGAATCCATTTGGCAAAGACGCCGTTTAGTGTGGAGGTTGATGCTAAAAAATCTTTGGAACAATATCTTGATTCAATCCAGAAAAATATGCACGCTGAACCAGAAGCTATGCGCGAAATCGAAGCGCGAATGGTAGAGCTTTTGGCGGAACGCGGTGTGTCGAAGGACGGCGTGATTAGTCATGATGATGTCCTGGCGGTCCAGCAACAAATGGGCGATCCGCAGGACTTTGCTGACGGTGAAGCGCCAGAGACGGTTGACACAGCCGAGACGAACGCGAGCAAATCGACCAAGCGATTGATGCGTGATCCAGATAACGCAATTTTGGGTGGCGTGTGCGCTGGGATCGCTGCCTACTGGGGAATTAATCCTTTGTGGGTACGCTTGTTGTTCATTTTCTCGCCATTTATCACCTTTGGTACCTCACTACTGATTTACATTGTATTGTGGATCAGTATGCCAGAAGCGCAAACGGCAGCTGAAAAATTACAGATGCGGGGAGAGGAAGTGACGCTGGACAGTTTGAAAAATTTTTCTTTCACTGACAATAAAAAAACGCAGGTTAAAAATACGTTCATTAAAATTGTACAAATAATTACTTCGTTTGTATTGATCATGATCACCTTTGGTCTGCTGGTTGCTGTACCAGTAGGGCTCTTTGCTGGCGCAAGTGTCATCAGCTGGATGGACGGTTTTGCTGCGCAGCCATGGGCTTTAGGCTTGCTGATCTCTGCACTCGTTGGCGGAGCTGCCGCAGTGACATTGTTTGGCGTGTTGACGTCTAGCGCAATAAAGTGGCATTTTACGCGAACGGCACTGATTGCAGTGATTATTAGTACGGTTATCGGAGCATTTTGTATATCGAGTTCGGCTATCTTTGGCACGCAAACTCTAAGAGAGCTGGCGCGGGATGAAGAACGCTTGACGAAAACAATGACTGTAGAGTTGCCAAAGAACCTTGAAGGTGTTAAGTATGCTGATGTGACCAGTAATGGTCTAGTTAATAGGCAGGCTATATCATCTCAAGAAACCAAAGTTGAAGTAAAATATTTCTCACGTAAAGATGGTAAGGCGCCAAAAGTACAAGCTGTCGTGGAAGGTGATACGTTAAAAATCAATATTGAACATGATTCACAGCTGTCTTGCTTGAATGAGTCATTCTTTTGGGGTGTTCACTGTGGTGGTATCACAAAGGTTACTGTGTACGGACCTTTGCAGCTGAAGCCGTATAGTCAAGATATTGATGACTTTATCCCGTACCGGGGGTCATCGCGGACCAATGGCGCATTTTTGTAGAAAACTAGCGGTTTGATATAATAAGCTCTATGAATATGAGTTGGTGGCAGGCAATTGTGCTAGGAATTATCGAGGGGATTACCGAATTCCTGCCTATTTCTAGCACAGGCCACTTAACGATTGCTGAGAAATTAATGGGTATGCCCCTTGATAACGAGGGGCTGATTGCTTTTACAGCGATTATTCAGATCGGGGCTATAGCAGCAGCAATTATTTATTTTTGGCAGGATATTCAGCGCGTGTTGATCGCGTGGTGGCGTGGTTTGTGGTGGAAACGAGCGCGACGGCAATTTGACTACAAGTACGGGTGGGCGATCATCATCGGTTCAGTGCCGATTGCGGTAGTGGGACTGGTATTCAAGGATGAAATCGAAACAGTGCTGCGTAGTTTGTGGTTTGTGGCGGGTGCGTTGATCATCTGGAGTGGCGTGATGTGGCTGGCTGATAAGTATGCTACTACCAAGCGCGTTGAAAAGGATACGACGTGGAGAGATACGCTGGTTATTGGTTTGGGTCAGTGCCTGTCGCTCGTTCCTGGGGTGAGCCGCTCTGGCGCTACGATATCAGTGGGGTTGCTGCGCGGTTTTGACCGGGTAACAGTGACCAAATTGAGCTTTTTCCTGGGGATTCCAGCGTTGGTGGCAGCAGGGCTGTTGGAAGTCGTGACTAAATACAAGCACATTTCCGGCGGCGTTGGCTGGACGTCAACCATCATCGCGACGGTGGTGTCATTTGGCGTGGGCTACGTGGCAGTGGCGTGGCTCCTGAAATTTATCCAAAACAATGATTTTCGCTCGTTTATCGTCTATCGATTTGCGTTGGGGCTGATATTAGTAGTACTACTGGGTGCTGGGATGATCTCTCACGTTTAAGTCAAAATTGGTATATAATGAGGGCATGCTAGACATCAAATTTATTCGAGAAAATGCTGATTTGGTGCAAAAATCAGCACATGATAAGGGATACGCCGTCGATATTGCGACATTGTTGCAGCTCGATGATGAGCGCCGCGATTTACAAAAACAAGTTGAGGCGCTGCGTGAACAGCGAAATGCAATCTCAGCCAAGATGAAAGGTGGCCGTCCAGATCAGGAATTAATTGATCAGGGCAAGCAGCTGAAAATTGAGTTGGCAGAGCGTGAGGGTTACCTAAAATCCACTGAGGAAAACGTAGCCGCGATTCTGAAGAATGTGCCAAACATCACCTTTGATGATGTGCCGCTTGGCGGTGAGGAAGACTCGGTTGAGGTAAAAACTTACGGTGAGCATAAAACGGGCGCCAAGGATCATTTGGACTATGCCGTTAGTCGTGGTTGGGTAGACTTTGAGCGCGGTGCAAAAGTGGCTGGCGCGAAGTTTTATTACCTCAAAGGTGATTTGGCTCTGCTAGAAAATGCTGTGACGCAGTTTGCGCTTGACTATGTGACAAAGCAGGGCTTTACGTTCATGACCGTGCCGCACATGGTGAATATGCGCACAGCTGAGGGCGCTGGCTTTGCGCCAAAAGGCGAGGGCAGTAATGAGTATGTGGTCGAGGGCGAGGATTTGACGCTGATCGGGACGGCGGAAATGCCGCTGACTGGCTATCACGCTGATGAAATTTTGGACGAGAAAGATTTGCCGCTGTTATACGCAGGGTATAGTCCATGCTACCGCAAAGAGGCGGGAACGTACGGCAAGCATACTCGTGGATTGTTCCGAGTGCACCAATTTAACAAATTGGAAATGTATGCCTTTTGTCTGCCGGAGCAGTCCGAGGAAATTCATGAAAAAATCCTCAGCGTCGAGGGAGCGTTGTGGCAGCAAATTGGCATCTCGTACCATGTGGTGAATATCGCGGCGGGTGATTTGGGTGCGCCAGCTGCCAAAAAATACGACATCGAATACTGGTCACCAGTCGATGAGACGTACCGCGAGCTGACCAGCTGTTCGAACTGTACGGATTATCAAGCGCGTGGCTTGAACATTCGCGTGCGACGCGCGAACGGCAGCATCGAGTCAGTTCACACCCTGAACGGTACGGCGGTATCACTGGCGCGGTCGTTGGTGGTGATTTTGGAGAATTTCCAGAACGAAGATGGCAGTTTGACAGTGCCAGAAGTGCTGCGACCATACATGGGCGGACGTGAGCGAATTTAACGAATGCATGGTATAATGTAGGTATAACGAAGGAGGGATATGATTACCAATCTGACAATCACTGGTGTAAAGTACGAACTGAACGACACGACCAAACGGTATATTGAGAAAAAAATTGGTCCATTGGATCGGTTTTTGCCACGCCACGCTCGTAAAAGCGTGACTGCAGATGTGAAGATTAAGCAAATTGACCATCCTGGTGGCAACAAATATGAGGTTGAAGTTATCATCAACGTTCCAGACAAGGTTATCACCGCAAAAGACTCAACGATGAACGTGCTAGCAGCCGTAGATATCGTCGAGACCAAGTTGAACGGTCAGTTGCGTCGCTATAAGGACGACACTCTGGCTCACGTTGGTCGTAGCCGTGGTGTGTTGGCACGGTTCAAGCGCAGTTTTCGTCGCGGGTAGTACAAACTACCCGACAGGTGAGCGGGTACCAGTGTCATTACCTGAATAGCCAGCTGGTAGTGTATAAAGGGCCAGCACGTGCCCTCTTGTAAAGGCAGGTGTATCCCAAGTGATTATTGGCGTCGAGTTACTAATAACATTTGCTGGTCGCCAACACCATGAATCACGATGCCTATCGATCAGCGGCGTATTGTTTCGTAGTGCAGCTAGGAGATTGTCAGTTAAGGCTTCGGCTACAGTTTGGTGCTCGAGAGGCGGGCTTTGTTGTTGGCTCTGTTCATATGACATACCCAGGTGTGCTGGTTCCTCTGTACCAGAAAGCAGACGAAGTGTCCAGGTAATAGTTTTGTCGCCATCCTTGATTTGATGAGTTGGTAGAGTCGATAATCCCGGAGTGGTTGTTGAAGTTGGCGCCTGGTTAAGGTATCTCCAAGTATTATTATCAATTATATTATCAATGTGCAACCCATAGTCTTTGTGGTCAATCCCCAGGGGATTGTCTTGTATCGTCTTGTCCAAAGTCATTGCTTTGGCGATGTCTAACCAAGTTTCTTTACCAAGGCCGTGAGGAGCCAGGACGATGTGCGGGGTGACGCCATCTTCTTGCTCCATTCGCTCAAATTGCTCAGCCAAATAGCGAAAATTGATACCAGCTGATAGCATTTGTTCTGGTGTTGGTGCTGATAAGCCAGCATGCCCAACCAAACGTTCGGACAAGAGAAAAGCTTGTTCAAACGAGTGTTGAATCTCAAGATTGTCTATTTGCTCTAAGCCACCGAAGCCAGCTGTGCCTTGTTTCTGAGCTTCATTAACAGCAGCGTCGAGCGCTCCAAAGAGGGCGGTGGCGCCGAAATCCTGACTAATGTCAGAGGATACTTTCTGTTTTGATTGAGCCCTTTCCCACGCGTCCTGAGCAGCAGCGTGGATTTGTGACGGGAGAATATTAGGATTAGGCATAGGGTTGTGTTCTTTTATGTTTGAATGGTTGTTTCTATAAATGATTGTAGCACGTTTGGTAAATCTTTGGGGTCATTGATAAGTTTAGCGTTCGGAGCGTACAGTTGTTCGGCGGCATCTGAGCCAATTGATACGCCGTATACTACAGTGTTCTGGTCACGGCGAAGCTGACTGACGGCTGCGCGCGCGGTGCCGGGGTCGTTACTTATACCATCGGTTACGACAACGATGATTCGCTGGCGATCTTGGTCGTGGGGTAGGGCAGCAATTTCCTGGAGGGCTAAATAATCTGCTGTGTTACCCATGTCGGCTGCGGTAATGGCTATGTATGTATCAAGTCGTTGTTTGTCATGTAGGCTGCTGCTGAGCGGCTTATGGCAGACTGCAGTATCGCCAAATGTGTATAGTGAGGTGCGTACCGACAGGTCGGACAAATCAATATTTTGCTGTTCTTCCAGCTGTCGGATGTCACGCTCCATGCCAGCGAGGCCTTCCAGCATGATGACCGCACAACTGGCGGAGGCTTGTGCTGGCTCGCCCCCCATGGAACCAGAGCAATCAAACACAAAGAAATAGTCAGTCTTACAATTCAATTCGGTTCGTCCGCGGACGGTTTCATAGCGCCGAAATGCCTCTGGCGCGATGCCGCTCTTGATATCGGTGATGGTTTGCGCCAGGCGGTTAGGGTCGAGGATATCGCCGTCCTGACGAGAGTGACGACTAAGGCCACGGCGAGAGGCGACGACTTCGTTCAGGACTGATTGGAAGACTGTACGCATTTGGGTAATTTGTTTGTGAAAGCGCTGAATCTCATCGTCGTATCGTTGCTTTTCGACCAGGGAATGACCAGTTTGCTCATGGTAACGGTGGTTGGCCGCCACTTGGCGGGCGCGCTCTTGCTGCTTGGGTGATACTTTTTTGCGACGGTCCTCTTGAGTGGCTTTTTTGATGGTATCATGGATTTTCTCGTGTTCTTCGGGGCTGAACGGTTCAGGATGTTTGTTGTCAAAATAATCAGCATAGGCATCAGAAAAGGAATCGGTATCCTTCTGGCTGTCACTGTCTTGTGTTGGATCTGAGAGCTGCTGTTCATTGGCATTGCTGTCAGTCTGCTGATCACCGTTTTGTTGTTGGGCATCTTTTGCTTCTTGTTTGTCCAGCCGTATGAGCATTTCGTACTGTGGCCAAATCTGCGTAAGCCAATAGTCAAAGCGGTCGCTACCAGACAGTTTTTTGCCGTTGGAGCCTCTTGCCCCAGGATCGGTCAGGAATGAGATAAGGTCAATCTGCCCACCTTGAAAGTTGCGCAGCTGGTCTATGGCTTCATCAACCTCTTGGCGAACAGGTGTTTTGCTGCCTGGTATCATCTCCTGGCGGATGATTTTGTAGAGAAATTGCAGGTGCATGGGGTTGCTAGCATAATCAACTGGTTCGCCGTCACGTTCTGTTGGAAACAGGAGACTGGCGTAAATATCGGCACCAACTTCTTGCATGGTGGGTAGCATGTTCATAACTTGTTTGTTGCCGTGAATATCAGTTAGGATATTGTTGAAAATATGGCGCGCTTGTTGCTCCTGAGGATTTTTGCTGCTGGTGACAAAAGCATCTTGTCGTGCTGAAAATACAGGATCTCGCTTGATGTCACGCACATGAGCCATCAGTTCATGCAGGGTAGCAAACACACAGTGATCAGCTGAATAACCTTTTTCAATGAAGAATGATGGGTCAATGGTGAACGAACCAGTTTCTGGGTCGGTAGCCCAGCCATCACCAATCGCTACTCGTACGTCCATGCCAGTTAGTCGACAGAGCGCTGGTATTTGGTCGTCCAAAAACGCTGCTGCTTTGTCAAGCGAGGCCTGATGCTCCCTTGCTAAAGCCTCTTGTTCAGGCGTTACTGCTCGTGATTCTGTACCGGTTGCTGGCGTGTGTAATACTTCGGTCATTTTCTTTACAAACCTTATGCTTATAGTATATAATACGAGCCAGATATTATAAAACATCAACACGCTCATGCATACAGCTGAAACAAAACCCATCACCACTGAACTACATCTTGAACCTTCTGTTTTAGAGACGTATTATGCTCCAGACGCGGCTGATCGAACAGTGGAGGGTGTTGTGGAGTTAATGACTGGTCTGCGGGAAAGTATGCAGGCAGTCAGATCTGACTGGCGGACAGCGGCCATGGGAGACCGACAACTCTTGGAGCAACTGGCGGCGCCGCACGTTGAACGCATCAATGTGTCGAGGCGTAAAGACCATCCAGAAGAGCCGGATATAGCAGTGAGCAAGATTAGCGAGAACTTTTTGCTGGGCTTGGCTGAACCTGACTGGGAAGGGCAGATGCCGCGCGATACAAGCGAAGAGGAGTTGCGGCGTTGGGAGGATTTTAAAAACGAGCATCCTGATGTGGCTGACAATCTGGAAGATTGGTACATGTACCATGCGAAATTACATGAGCTACGCAATGATACCGGACTGATGGAGCGGTTTGACGAGGAGTACCGCGGCGAACAGATGGCGGCAACTCGGGCGGCGGCTGAGTTCTTGCGTGCTCAGGACAGAAAAGATGAAATCAGTGGGCGGATGGCAAGTTTGCGTGCTAAGGCAGTAAAAATGGGGCGTCCTTTGACAGCAGGTGAGAGGCGAAAAATAGCTGCATGGCAAAAGCAGTTGTCTGAGGTTGATGAGAATATCGATATTCCACCAAATAGCAGCAAGGAACAGTTTTTAGAAGAAGTAACCCGTCTACAAGTCCGTGAGTGGAAACGACAACTGGACAGCGGTTTGTTGATGACTGAACAGATGCAAACAATCATTGATGAGACGCTGCCGGCTATGATGCGGGGTGAGCCAACGCTGTTTGTTGGTGAGACGGGTGGCGCTAAAACTGCCATGGCGGAGTATATGGTGCAAACCTATTTTGGTGTTGAACCTGAGTTTGTCAGTGCCTATGGCGATGTTAATAGCTACCAGCTGATGGGTAAACAAGAGCTACGCGAGGAAAATGGAGCGAGTGTTAGCGAGTTTGTGCCAGGACCAATCATTCGTGCTATGGAACAAGGGAAACCACTCATCCTTGATGAAATTAATGCCATGCCGCCAGAACTGTTGAAACGCTTGAACAAAATCATGCAGCTGCGCCCAGGCGATAGATTTACTGTTCAGGAAGATTCTGGGCGGGTCGTTGAGGTTCAATCAGGTTTTTGTATCATCGCCACGGCAAATGAAAAGTCAAAACGCTACAAGGGCGTGGATGATTTGAGTGTTGAGTTCCAAAACCGTTTTGGCGCAAATATCAATCGCGTGCGTTACCCTGACTACGACAAGGGCTATGACGAATATCCGCGTGAGAATGCTCAGCTGGCCATGGCGACTGTGGCAACGCAGCGAGGTGAGTTGCCGCCAGACATTGACGAAGGAGAATTTGAGAACTTTGTGAGAGCAGCTCGATTGAGTCAGCAGATATTTAGCGGTACCAACGGTGAAGGGTACAACCAGTTCATTGACACGGAAAAAATGGTGGATGATCGTCCTGGTCTGGAGGAAACAGTATTAGCACCACGCACCATGGTGGATATACTACATAAGGTTACTGGCAGTTACGGGACGGTGTCACTAAAGCGAGCTTGTCAAACGTTTCTGGACGGCATCAAGAATCCAAATGACCGCCAGGTCATGCATCATATCCTTGAGTATCATGATTTGCTGCCGGAGGAAATGCTCGGCGATGAAAGGATATAGGATATTTCATGGCTAACCCCAATCTTCTGTCGCCAAATAGTCGCACTGCTGCTGAGGCTGCGTGGGAACGCGCTCAGGAAAAGCGTGAATCTTGGCCTTTTGGGAGCAGTGCAACCTATCAATCACTCGGGGCCGCTTCGCTTCATACGTTAGACGCTGCTGTTGTTAGAGCCAGGGAACAAGGAGTGGCGGGATTTAATGGACTGGATGGAATTACCAACTCGGAGATAAGAGAGTTGTTTAAACGAGACCTCGAAGATTATAAAACGATTTTTGCTGGAGCGGGTATCGATATGCCGACGCCAGCTGAGTTGGCACAGGGCGGTATTGATTTTAGGCATCTGGCGGAGTTGAAAGAAACATTACCAGAGTATGATTTGGTGGTGGCGCCATTGACGCTGTCGTTGGATTCAGTGCGTCAACTCATATCTGTGGTTGCGCGAGACGAGACCGTGCCGGACAACCCCCTTCGTCTGGCAGAGAAAAGCGATCATGTTAGAAGTGACGGATTACTCCTACGGATATTTGCGGTTGATTGGGCTCAAGCCATGGCAAGTACTGCGCAAAACTGGCGGCTAGCAACTATGGATGATGAGTACAGGTGGACGGCTTTTTTGCTGCCGAACAATGATGCTACATGGCGTAACAACCCTCGGTGTACTCGGTCGGCACTAGAGGAAAAAATGACAGTTCCAGTTGTAAGTTATGTCACTTATCAAATGCATCGCATTCGCCAGGGGATACCCCCACTAGATCGTAAGAGTAGTAACATACGGTCGGCAGTATCTAGTAGATATAATGAGGCAGATGTGTTGACCGCTTTTTGGGATGATTCTATAAGCAGTATAGGTATCAATTATTGTTGCGTCTACGCGGATAGTAGTCCAAATAATGTGAGGCTGTGTCCTCCTATTGGATAAAGCTATATTTATTATATGTAATTTATCACAATCAATGAGTGATGAGCTTTGTATCTTAAAACACTCTTTAATTTTAGGTCAAAAAGGGTTACAATAGAAAGAGTTTTGAAAATGTCCGAAAGCGAGGGAGTTTTAAGGTTATGGCAATGACACAACAAAAAGCGCTGAGTAAAGTTTTTGGTGATCCGCAGAAGAAGATTTTGAAGCGGCTGGAAAAGCGCGTTGCAGTAATTAACGGTTTGTCTGGAAAGTATGAAAAACTGTCAGATGAGGAATTGCAGGCGCAGACGGCAGCACTAAAAAAGCGTCTGACCAAAAAGAATGTAACGCTGGATACGATTTTGCCAGATGCCTTTGCGGTAGCTCGTGAGGCGGCCAAGCGCGTCATCGGTGAGCGTCCATACGACGTTCAGTTGATCGGTGGTATGGCGCTCCACGAGGGCAACGTGGCTGAGATGAAGACTGGTGAAGGTAAAACCTTGGTGGCAACGCTGCCGACCTATCTGAACGCGCTGGAAGGCAAGGGTGTTCACGTGGTGACCGTCAACGACTACTTGGCGCAGCGCGACGCTGGCTGGATGGGTCAGGTATATGACTTTTTGGGCTTGACGACTGGTGTGATTATCAACGAAGCGTCATTTGTCTATGATAAAGATTACGACAATGAACACCACGACGATCCGCGCATGCGCAAGCTCCGCCCAGTCACTCGTAAGGAAGCCTACGCGGCAGATATTACGTATGGCACTAATAACGAGTTTGGTTTTGACTATTTGCGCGATAACATGGTGAACGACGTCGCTTTGCTCAGGCAGCGCGAGCTGAACTTTGCTATCGTTGACGAGGTGGACTCCATTCTGATCGATGAAGCGCGTACGCCGCTCATCATCTCGGCGCCAGCAGCGGAAAACCCAGACAATTACTACACTTTCGCTAAAGTTGCCAGTAAATTAGTGCCAGAGGACTATGTTTTGGATGAAAAACGTCGCAGCGTGGCCTTGACTGACGAGGGCGTGGAGAAAGTCCAAAAACTGTTGGGTATAAAAAATTTGTACACACCAGACCACGTGCGCAGTGTGTATCACATGGATCAGGCTCTGCGAGCACAAACCTTGTTCAAGCGCGACAAAGACTATGTGGTGACCAATGACGGCGAGGTGATCATCGTCGATGAGCATACCGGTCGTTTGATGCAAGGACGCCGCTACAACGAAGGCTTGCACCAGGCCATTGAGGCCAAAGAGGGCGTGCCAGTACTGGAAGAAAGCATGACGCTGGCGACCATTTCGTTCCAGAACTATTTCCGTTTGTACAATAAACTTTCCGGTATGACTGGTACGGCGTTCACCGAGGCGGAAGAGTTTCAACAAATTTATTCACTGGACGTTATCCAGATTCCACCGAACAAGCCAGTGATTCGCGATGACAAAGAAGACCTGATTTTCAAGACCGAAAAGGGCAAGCTGAAGGCGGTTGCCGAAGCCATCAAAGAGTATCACAAGCAAGGCCGGCCGGTGCTGGTTGGTTCTGGCTCGATTGCCAAGAACGAGCAAATTGCCAAATATCTGGAAAAAGAAGGCATTAAGTTTGAGATTTTGAACGCTAAGAATAATGAGCGTGAGGCGGCCATCATTGAGAAGGCTGGTGAAAAGGGCGCGATTACCCTAGCGACAAACATTGCCGGACGTGGTACCGACATTAAGCTCGGCAAAGGCGTCAAGGAACTGGGCGGCCTGGTGGTGATCGGCTCAGAACGCCACGAGTCACGGCGCATCGACAATCAGCTGCGCGGTCGCGGCGGCCGTCAGGGTGACCCGGGTGAGACGCAGTTTTATGTGTCGACCGAAGATGATTTGATGCGAATTTTCCAAGGCGAGCGCATCGCAGCGTTGATGGATCGGCTGGGTGTGGATGAAGAAACGCCGATTCAAAATCGTGCGGTGTCCAAGACGTTGGAAGCGGCCCAGAAGCGCGTCGAAGGGTACAACTTTGATACGCGCAAAAATGTTGTTCAGTACGACAACGTCATCAATCGTCACCGCCGCGTGGTGTATGTTATGCGCCGCAAGATTTTGGAAGGCGATAACATTAAGCCAGAAATTGAACGCTTGCTCAAAGAAAAAGTGAACGATTCAACACAGCTGCCGCTCAAGAATAATCCTAATTTTGTGAAAGAATTTGCTGCAGTTATCCCAGTTGATGAGGATGCGCTTACAAAGGCTGGCTCAGAGAAGAAGGACAAATCTCGCGTCCAAAAGGTGATGAAGTTGGCGCGTGAAGCATACGCAGCGAAAGAGGAAGAAATTGGTGACGAAAACTTGCGTGGCGTCGAGCGGGAAGTCTACATGGCAGTGCTCGATACCTTGTGGATGCAGCACTTGGAAAACATGCAGCATTTGCGTGAGGGCATTCACTGGCGCAGTGTTGGTCAGCGTGATCCACTGGTTGAGTATCGGTCGGAGTCACAAAAATTGTTCACGAGTTTGCAGAACAATTTGCGTGACGAAGTCTTGAGTACTATCTTCCGCGTGCGTAAGGCCGATGCAACAGTGCAACAATCGCAAGACGATGAATACGACACTGAGCTGACTCGACTCGCTGAAACTGCTGTCGAGAAGGGCGTTAACGAGATAACATCTGGCGAAAAGAATCGTGACGATGATTTCTCAGTCAAGAAGGCAAAGACTGCTTCTGAGTCAAATCGCGCCAAAAACGCAGCGCGCAAGAAGAAAAAGGCACAGCGCCAAAATCGCAAAAAGAATCGGAAATAATTCATGAAGCACACAGTTGAAGAAGTACGACTAAAGAATGGTGCTCGTGGGTTGTTGATCGATGTGCCAGACGCTACAGTGATGAGCTTTCAGTTTCATTTTCGGGCGGGCAGTCGCTATGTACGCGACAAAGATATCTACGAGACGGCACACATCATGGAGCATATGTCATTTGGTGCTAATGAGAAATTCCGTTCGCAGGCACTGTATGACCAAGAATTCGTCAAAAACGGCGCGTATTATAACGCCTATACGACAGAATATTCCATGGGCTATGAAGCATTTTGTGCTGATTTTGAATGGGACAGGGTGTTGGAGCTGCAGAGGCTAGCTATCACGGTGCCGCGTTTTAACGCTGAAGAATTGGAAGCTGAGAAGGGTAATGTGCGCTCTGAGCTGACAGGCTATCTGAACAATCACAACCGCGTCATGTGGCCGCGGGTGCAGCAGGCGTTAGGTGAAGACATTTTGACGTACAATCAGCGCCTGAAGACGATTGCCAACGTAACTTTGAAAGATATCAAAGAACACCACCGTCGAACGCACACTTTGAAGAATATGCGCTTTGTGATCGCTGGTAAGATGACGGGGCGCAAGTCACGCATCAAGGAGGCGTTAGAAGCCTGGCAATTGGAAGAAGGTGAACGCTTTGAAATTCCGCAGGACAATCTACACAGCGCCGGACCTCTGTTGATTAGGCGCAAAGAAGCTTCCAACCTAACATTTGGTTGGTCGATGATTGTACCTCGTGAAATTAGTAATTCTGAGGCTGATGCCATGGGCTGTTTGAATCACATTTTGACTGGGACGTTTAATTCTCGCATTTTCGGGGCGGCCCGCAAGCGAGGACTGGCGTATAGTATTTTTAGTGATACTTCGGTTGGATTTTATGACTCGGCATGGGATTTTACCGGTCAGGTCAACTTGGAGACGGCCGAAGAGTTGTTTGATATCATCGTCAGTGAATTAAAGCGTGTGCTAAACGGCAAGATTTCTGCTGAAGATATCGAAAGCGCCAAGTCCTATTCTTTGGGGCGTTATCAAATGGGTGCGCAGACCGTTTCTCAGATCAGTAATTTCTATACCGGTCGCTATTTCTCAGATGATTTTGTGAAGGATTATACTGGCGTGCCAGCGGCGATTTTGGCAGTGACTGATGAAAAAATTGTGCAAGTAGCACGTGAATTTTTCCAGGCTAATACCTGGGTGTTGGCTGGAGTGAGCTGTGGCGAAAAAGAGCTATTGGAACGCATCCAAGAAAAGCTGGGAGCATTGTTCTAAGATGAACATTGTCATTGCAGGATATGACGTAGAAGGTAGGTCGAGCTACGCGTATTTTCAGCGCAAATTTCCAGACGCACAGTTGATGATAGTCGATGAACGAGAACTACGTGACGTACCAGCGGGTGCGGAGGTTCGCACTGGTGCAGGGGTATTTTCCGACCAGTTCTATGACGTTGATATGGTAGTGAGAACGGCTGGACTACCGCCAAGTCGCATCAAAACCAGTGGCAAAATATGGTCGGCGACCAATGAGTTTTTCGTACAGTGTCCAGTGCCTATCATCGGAGTGACGGGGACAAAAGGTAAAGGGACGACCTGTAGTTTGATCACTAGTATATTGCGTGCTGCTGGCAAAACGGTCCATCTTGTTGGAAATATTGGAGTACCGTCGCTGGACGTGCTGCCACAGATTCAGCCGGATGATATCGTGGTGTATGAGTTGAGCAGTTTTCAGTTGTGGGATTTGGAAAAATCTCCGCACGTTGCAGTCGTCTTGATGATTGAGCCAGACCATCTGGACAGGCACGATGATTTTGCTGATTATCTTGACGCAAAATCACATATTGCCGCATTTCAAACGGCTCAAGATATTATCATTTACAACAGGAACAATCAGTTCAGCCAGCAGATCGCTGCCAAGTCGCCGGCGCGTCAGTTGTCATATCCGATTGATTTGTCGCCGGATATGCAACACGCACTCAAGTTGCCGGGCGCACACAACCAAGAGAATGCCAGTGCGGCAGTGTTGGTGGCTAAGACAGTGGTGCCGGAGTTGTCAGATGACGTGATTTGTCGGGGATTAGCTGGGTTTACAGGCCTGCCGCATCGGCTGAAGTTTGTGGCAGAAAAACGAGGAGTGAGGTTTTATGATGATAGCATCTCGACGACGCCAGGCAGTGCAGTGGCTGCGCTGCGGTCATTTCAGCAGCCAAAGGTGATGCTCCTTGGTGGAGCAGACAAAGGCGGTGATTACACGGAGTTGGCCGAGGAATTAGCACGCTCACAGTCACTAAGAGGTGTGATCGTCAGTGGTGGCAATGCTGATAATATTGCAAAAGCGTTGCAAAAAGCTGGTTTGCCAGATGCGACAATAGTGCAAAAGGGTGTGATACCGATGACCGAAGTTGTCTGGCATGCCCTCGATATTGCTCAGCCGGGAGATGTTGTAATTTTGAGTCCAGCTGCCGCCAGCTTTGACCAGTACGCAAACTACACAGCCCGTGGCGAAGCCTTTGTTGAGGCTGTCGCGGAGTTATAAGACACGGATCTGATGGTATAATGGGTTCTATGCAGCCATTGAAAAAACGTGTCCAATCCCTCCGCAGCGACGTCATGCAGGCTAAGCAAGCATTACAGTTTGATGCGCTTGCCGAAGAATTGGCGGTATTAGAAGAGCAATTAAACCAGCCCGAGATTTGGAATAATCCCGACCATGCGCAGTCAGTCGCCAAAAAGGTAGCCACGTTGCGTCAAACGGTGCAGCCGTGGCAGGTGCTGGGTGTTCAACTGGATGATTTGTTGGAGCTGATGGAACTGGGGGATGATGATTTATTGGATGAGTTTACCAAGCAAATAGATGCTCTGGAGGCGGAATTTTCAGCTCGCAAAACAGACCTGCTATTTAGCGGGAAATATGATGGTCGTGAGGCAGTGGTGCGTATTTCGGCAGGTGTTGGCGGATTGGATGCCCAAGATTTTGCGCAGATGCTGGAGCGTATGTATTTGCGGTGGGCGGAACGATCTGGCATGAAAACTGATGTTTTGGAACGGTCTGCGAATGATGATGGTGGTTTGAAGACGGTTGTGCTGGAGATATCAGGGCCGTTTGCGTATGGTAAATTACGCTCAGAAAATGGTGTGCATCGCTTGGTGCGGCTCAGCCCGTTTAATGCTGATAATTTGCGCCAGACTAGCTTTGCACTGGTTGAGGTACTGCCAAAAATTGATACGCCAGACGAAGTGGACATTGACCCGAGTGATCTAAAAATAGACGTTTACCGCAGTGGTGGCAAGGGCGGACAGGGAGTGAATACAACTGACTCAGCAGTTCGTGTCACGCACGTACCGACAGGAATAGTGGTGGCGATTCAAAATGAGCGCAGTCAGATTCAAAACAAAGAAACTGCGTTGAAAATTTTGCGCTCGAAATTACTGGCAATGCAATTGGAGCAGCATGCGGACAGCTTGTCAGATCTCAGGGCTGGTGAATCGGCTAACTGGGGCAGTCAAATACGAAATTATGTGTTGCATCCGTACACCCTGGTTAAAGATACTCGGACCAAACATGAAGACCGGGATACGCAGGGCGTGCTAGACGGTAAGATTGATGATTTTATGACGGCATTTCTTAGTCAAAATGCGTCGAAAGACGAATAATATTTAGCTACCAAATATCCTTGACTTTTTAGCAATCAAGTGCTATCATTTGAATATGAAGGTGTTGGATTTTCAAAAGGTTCAGGAAATTGATTCTCATATTCAAGATTTGCTGAGTGAATTGAGTACGCTCTACCGAGAGCGCAATGAGATTTTTTCTGGCGCAGACAAGGAAACCAAAGCAAAGAAGAATCGTCGTATTGCAAAGCAGTCAACGAACACTTTGGAAAACCTGGATTTTTCGACATTTGACTTGAGCCTCAAAGACTAGGCGAAAACAGAAGCATTATATTCGCGCTTTTTGATAAAAAGTGTTACACTAATATAGTATGATTCTGTTGGATAGGGTTACAAAGAGTTACACCAAAACAGGCAAGCCTGCCATCAATCGCGTCAGCGTGCATGTGAAGGCCGGGGAGTTTGTCATTTTGGTTGGTACGAGCGGTGCTGGTAAATCAACATTGTTGAAATTATTAACGCGTGAAGAAAAGCCTTCAAGTGGCAAGATTGTTGTTGGTGGTATTGATTATGACACGCTCAAAGACAAGCACATTCCGCTACTGCGTCGAAAAATTGGTGTCGTCTTTCAGGACTTTAAGCTACTACCAAACAGAACGGTGTTTGAAAATGTGGCTTTTGCGCTGGAGATTGCTGGGATGACCAACCGTGAGATTAAGTCGACGGTACCAAAAGTCATTGAGCTAGTCGGACTCAAAGGCAAGGAAAAGAACTTCCCGCATCAGCTATCTGGTGGTGAGCGTCAGCGAGTGGCGATCGCCAGGGCCGTGGTTCGGCAGCCGAAGATTTTGATCGCTGATGAGCCGACGGGTAACCTTGACCCTAAGCACAGTTGGGATATTGTGCGGTTACTGGAGAAGATTAATAAATATGGCACAACGGTGCTGCTGACCACGCATAATGTTGATATTGTGAATAAGTTGAAACGACGGGTGATTACCATTGATCACGGTAAAATTACGTCTGACCAGGCGAGAGGAACATATAAGCAATAATGGCCAAGAAAAAGACAAACGCAAACGTAAAAGCGATGCAGCGCAACAAAATGAAGCAGCGGCGAACGTTAGCTTTTGTTCGCATGTTGCGCTATGGTGTCAATAACTTTAGCCGTAATGCTTGGTTGACAGTCGCAGCGACGGCGGTTATGAGCGTGACTTTGCTGATCATCTTTGTGACCGTGGCGGCACAGCGCATTTTGGTGAACACAACGGAGACCATCACTCAAAAGGCAAATATTTCAATTTATCTCAAAGGATCTGTTTCTGAAAAAACCGTCAACGAATTGACGGACAAGATCAAAAAATTGGATAACGTAACAGGGGTGACGTACATTTCTGCGGAGCAGGCACGCCACGAACAGGCTCAGCGTTACAAAGACAATGTAGAAGCGCTGGAAGCGATTCGTGAAGCAAGCAATGAGCTACCGGCGACACTGCAGGTTTCAGTGAAAGACCTGAATAATTATTCTTCGCTGAAGCATTTTGTGGGGACTGATGAAACGTATCTTGCCAACAAAGACCAGCGTCGACAACCGTCATTCACTGGTGATCGCCGCCAGGCTATCGAAACAATCGGTGGTTGGGTGCGTGTGGCGAGCATCGGTGGGTCAATTGCCACTGTGGTGTTTGTGCTAATTTCTTCACTGGTGGTGTTTAACACTATTCGTATGGCCATCTTCAACCGCAAGAGCGAGATCCAGATGATGAAGCTCATCGGTGCTGAGCGTAGTTTTATTCGCGGACCGTTTGTGGTTGAGGCGATTATGTATGGATTTATCGCTGCGGTGATCGCTACGGCGGGGGGTTATGGACTGTTGGCGTTTGCCAAAGAGCCGATGCGTAAATGGTTGCCAATTGATACGTTACTTCAGGATCTGACACCGTATGTTGGGCTGGTGCTACTGGCTATGATCGTCATTGGTGGGCTGATTGGTACGATTTCGTCATGGGTTGCGACCCATAAATACCTCAAGATTTAAGTCACATAAAACTTGGTTGACATGTGGATAGTGCTTATGCTATTATGATATATAGTATGAAGCAACGGTCCACCACACCAGTTTCGCACAAACAAGCCACCAAAGTAGCCTTGGTGGTGATGGCTGCCGTCGTTGCCGGAGCAGGGATTTTTCAGACCGCTGGCACGGTTTTTGCGCGAGATTATGAGGCAGAAATTAGAGCTAAACAACAAGAAGCCAATAACTACAATTCACAGGCGGCTCGCTTGGGTGAGATGGCGGCGACTCTGGAAGAGGAATTGAACCGTTTGACTGCGCAGGTGAACGCGTTGCAATCTCAAATCATTGAAAGCCAAAATAAGATTGACTCCCTGAAGGAAGAGATCAAGAATAACGAAGCGGCCATCAACAGGAACCGTAAGACAATGGGTCAGATCTTGTCTGACATGTATGTTGATGATCAGATTTCTCCACTGGAAATGCTGGCTAGCTCAGAGAACATCGGTGATTTTATCGACAAGCAAGAGCAGCGCAGCAGCTTACAGGGCTCATTGAATGACAAAATCAAGGAAATCAAGCGTTTGCAAAAGAAATTGCAGGACAATAAGGCGGCCGTTGAGCGTACACTGAAGGACCAGGAAACTCAAAAGGCTCAAATGGCAGCTAAGCAGGCTGAACAGGCGAAATTGGTGAATGATACAAAGAATGACCAGGCGGCCTACTCATCTTTGGCGTCACAGCGTAATGGTGAAATTGCGAAATTGCGTGAACAGCAGGCTGCAGAAAACTTGCGTAGTTTGCCACGAGGTAGCGTGCCATCTGGTACGCCTGGTGGTGGTGGCTACCCAGGTGCTTGGGCAAATGCGCCGTTGGATGCCTATGTCGACCCATGGGGGTTGTATACCCGTCAGTGTGTGAGCTACGTTGCTTGGAAGGTTCACAGCACTGGTCGTTATGTGCCGCATTTCGGCGGGGCCGGTAACGCTAACCAGTGGCCATCAACCACAGCTCGTCATGGTATTTCGAACGGCAGCACCCCACGAGCAGGGGCAGCAGCGGTGATAATGGGTGGTGCATATGGTCACGTGATGTATGTTGAGTCGGTAAACGGCGACGGCACCATTACGGTTAGTGACTATAACTTGGGCTGGGATGGTCTGTACCGCAATTATAAGCGCTCATCGTCTGGACTTGTCTACATCTACTTCTAAGATTTGATGCCGCTCATGCTATAATAGTCCTATGAGCAAGGAGAAAACACGAAACGCTCAGCTGTTTGCGTGGGCGGTAGTTATAGCAGTGGTTAGTTTTATCGCGGGTGCGCGGTCGGATCAGATATTTGCAGCGATTGCACCAAAGCTTGGTGTGCGATATAGCGCCGAGCGGCTTGATACGGAGCGGATTCAAGAGACGTATCGACAACTGAAAGCACAGTACGATGGAAATCTGGATACTGATAAATTGATCAATGGCGCGAGTCGCGGTCTGGTGGCGGCTACTGGCGATCCGTACACGACATTCATGGACGCTGAGGAGGCCAAAGAATTTGAGAAGAGCCTGAATGGTAATATTGGTGGCGGCATCGGCGCGGAGATTGGTTTGAGAAATAATCGGCCGACAGTCGTCAGGGTGCTACGAAATAGTCCAGCGGAGGAAGCTCAAGTGAAGGCTGGTGATATCATCATTGCTGTAAATGGCAACTCAGTGGCGGATGCTACTACCGAACAGGTGGTGGAAAAAATACGCGGGGAAGTGAACACTACAGTGAAGCTGCAAGTACTTCGTAATTATCAGCGACTAGAAATGTCGATGACGCGTAAGCAAATCACCGCACCAGCCGTGGAACATGATATTGTTGACGGTGTTGGCATCTTGAAAGTGTACCGATTTGGTGAGGAAACGGGTACGTTAGCGCGCGCAGCGGCTGAGGCTTTCAAGCAAAATAATGTCCAGAAGGTTATCGTAGACCTGCGCAGTAATCCTGGCGGAACGGTGACGGCAGCGCAAGCCTTGGCTGGGCTGTGGCTGGATAATCAAGACATCATGACAGAGCGGCGTGGCGACAAGGTTGTCAAAACAGTCAAATCGACAGGCAAGCCACTACTGCAAGACATTAAAACAGTGGTGCTGATCGATAGGTCGAGTGCTAGCGCTAGTGAAATAGTAGCGGGTGCGCTGCAAGAGTACGGCAAGGCGAAATTGCTCGGAGAGAAGAGTTACGGTAAGGGTAGTGTGCAGCAATTGATCAAATTGCGTGATGGTGCACAGCTCAAAGTTACGGAAGCGCGTTGGTATACGCCAAAGGGCCACACTATTGACAAGACAGGCATTGAGCCAGATGAGAAGGTGGGTTTGACCGCTAATGATATGAATTTTGGCAAAGATCCACAGATGGACGCCGCCAAAAAGCTGTCCTGGTAAACGCTTGTGTTTTTCTGATGCGGGCGTTAGAATAAAGATAGTATGAACGCAAAGAGGAAAATATTATTAGTAGAGGACGACATGGCACTGGCAGCCGTGTATCGCGCCAGGCTGGAGCTAGAAGGCTTTGATATCAAGGAAGTACATAATGGCGAGGATGCACTGTCCGCAACCGTTGAATATAAGCCGGATTTGATTTTATTGGACGCCATGATGCCAAAAATCAGTGGTTTTGACGTGTTGGATATTTTGCGCAATACGCCAGAAACGGCTAATGTACGCATCATCATGTTAACAGCACTGAGCCAGCCAAAGGACAAAGAACGAGCTGAAGGCTTGGGAGTTGATGAGTATTTGGTAAAGTCGCAAGTTGTCATCGGTGATGTGGTTGCGCGGGTGAAGCACCACTTGGGGATGACTGAATAACCATAGTTAGCATATAAAAATAGTCGCCATGGAAGCGACTATTTTTATGATGGTAGCCTGTAGTAGGCTGAGATTTTTAGGCTTAGTCTACGCAAACTTGTGTGCGGCGTTCGGTTTTACCGGTAAATTTCTGCTTTTTGACTTTCTTGAAGCTAACCACGCCGTCTTTAGCTGCGTGAATAGTGTAGTTACGGCTCATGTACGTGCCGTCACCAGCGATCTTGGTAGCACCAGTTTGACGCACCAATACTGCACCAGCATTGACTTTTTGGCCGCCAAAGCGTTTCACACCCAAACGCTGACCAGCATTGTTGTGGATGTTCTTGCTTGAGCTACCAGCTTTAACCTTTGACATTTGCTAAACTCCTTATAGTTTCTGTAAACAATCCTTACTAGTATAGACCACTACTAGTGTAATGTCAAGAAGCTAGGCGGTTTTTAGTAGCAATATTTCACGCACCACGACTTGGTCGGATCGGGAGTAGATGAGAGGCGGTTGCTGTAGGATATAGCCGAGTGTTTCTAGGTCTTTGATGAGCGGTAGGTGAGTCAGGTTACGGCTGGCGTCGCGCCAAGCGGGTACGGCGATACACAGTGTGGTACCGGGCGTCAGTTGACTGTGAATATTGCGTAAAAAATTAGTGATGATGTGATTGCAATTGCCGGTTACTTCGTGGAGCTTTTTGGGACTTGGTGGCGCGGAGAAAGGTTGTCCGAGGTAGGTTTCGCAGACCACGGCATTAAGCTGTTGGGCCTTTGGCCACTGATGAGTCATAGCATCAGCTTGTTCGAGGCTACGTACCGTGCTGGTGATATGGTACTTGCTTTGTAACCAGGCTATATTTTCTGTCGTATAATCAATCATCTTTTGGCTGAGGTCGCTACCACAGACGTCATACCCTTTGAGCAAGGCTTCTTGTAGTACGGTGCCAGTACCGCAGAATGGGTCGAGAATGGTTGCTTTTACGGCGTTGCCGACTGCTACATTAACCATGATTTGTGCCAATTTGGGCGGCAACATGCCGACGAATGCGTCGCGTCGCGGCCGGTTACGGTCACGGTGGGCATAAGCAGTAATGTTTTGTGCGCCATTGCTTTCAGTGATGAGGATGGTGCCGTCGTCGGTCTTAATAATGAATAATTCGCGTTTTTTAGGGCTGAGTCCAAGCTTATTATTGTGCGAAGTGGCGGTTGATAGTGCTGTGGTGGTGTTAGGGACGAGTCGCAGGCTAGCACCATGTCTTTTCATGGACGATTTGAGCGATAGGCCAATGTTTTGTAGCTGACGAGGTGAGGTAGAAATTCCATAGGCACTGATGCCGAGGGTGATTTTTCCACCGACTGCCAAGAGTTGATGAACATAGGTATGCGTAATCCAGTGAGAGGCGTGCTCTAGGGTCGGGCGACTGCTGGCTGGGAAGGTATGGATGATTGTGCCGCATTTGAGTGATCCGCCAAGGGAATCAATTGACAGGTTATCAGTATCAATAGTAGCAACGTCGTGGCTGACAGCACGAACGTGTGATTTCCCAAACATGGCTTCTAATTCTGCGATTGACAACTTCGGCAAGCGCCCTAATATTGCTACGAACATATCTATAGTATATCAGGCTCGTGGTATAATGGAGAGGTATGTTTTCTGGGAAAATTTCGAAGGTGTTGAAAACGCTGAAATCGCCGCGCATGATCATGAGTCTTATTACCTTGTTGGTTTTAGCGGCAATCATCTATTTGTCGCGTCATGAACTGCTGCGAGCGTGGGAGTTGTTGGGAACGGCGAATGTCGGACTATTGGCCTTACTGCTGCCGGCGCAGATCATCGTGTATTATGCTGGTGGCGAAATGATTTTTTCTTATCTGCGTGATAGGAAGCTTATCAAACATGTGTCGCGACTAGAGCAGGTGCGAATTGCGCTGGAGCTGAACTTGGTAAATCATATCTTTCCGTCAGGCGGGGTGAGTGGTATTTCCTACACGACATGGAGGATGAGCAAGCTCGGTGTGAGCTCGGCGCGTTCAACGTTTGCGCAGCTCCTGAGATATGTGACAGGGTTTTTGTCAATGCTAGCCATGATGATCGTGGCGGTGGTGTTTTTGGCAGTAGACGGTCGCATCAATCGGTATATTGTGGCATCGAGCTTCTTGGTGGTGGTGGTTGTCCTGAGCCTAACCTTTGCCATCATGTACATGTTTTCTTCTCGTCACAGGATGCATAAGGCGGCGCGCCGAATTGCGCGAGGGCTTAACGCCATCACCAAATGTGTGACGTTTGGTATGCAGCGTCAGCTGGTTCGAGTAGAGCAGATGGATGTTTTTTTCTCTGATATGCACGACGATTTTTCGGAATTAATGCAAGATAAACGATTGATCGTCAAACCGTTTTTGTGGGGAATTGTGTACGCATCGTTTGATATTTTGATGTTTATGCTAGCTTTTTGGTCACTGGGGGCTTCGGTCAATCCAGCAGTGCTGTTGATTGGTTATATCGCGGCGGGCTTTGCTGGGATCATTATCTTTACGCCGGGCGGCGCAGGTGTGTATGAGACGATCATGATTTTGTTTTTGAGCATGACTGGTACGCCGCCAGATATCGCTATCGCGGGCATCATACTGACGCGTGTCATTCTGCTCATGGGGACAATCGTTCTTGGGTATATTTTCTACCAGCATGCGCTAATCAAATATGGTAAGCCTCACCGTGACTCCTAAATTTAGCGTTAGCGAATTTTTGGCGGTTGTCAATCAGTCGCTAGAGCTGGCCTTTGGCTCGGTGCAGATTGAAGGTGAAGTCAGCTCGTTTAAGGTCAATCACCAAAAATACGTTTTCTTTGACCTGAAAGATGATGACGGTACGGTCAATTGTTTCATGACGGTGTGGCAGCTGAGAATGCCTATTCATGATGGTATGCGAGTGGTGGTACGGGCAGTGCCGAAGGTGACCGATTGGGGCAAGTTTAGTTTAACCGTACAGTCAGTGCAGCCAGTGGGCGAAGGAAATTTACGCAAAAGCTTTGAGCTGCTGCGTAAAAAGCTGTCAGATGAGGGGCTGTTTGATGATGCTCGCAAACGATTGTTGCCGTCGCGGCCGCAGCATGTGGCGGTTATCTCCAGTACTAATTCGGCGGGGTATGCTGATTTTATGAAAATTGCCAATGAGCGCTGGGGTGGCGTTCGGTTTAGTGTGGTAAATGTGATGGTGCAGGGTGAAACGGCGGCAGATCAGATCATCAGGGCGGTTGAGAAAATTGAGAGCTTGGCGGAGCTGCCAGAGGTAATAGTGCTGATTCGTGGGGGAGGCAGCGCTGATGACCTAAGTGTGTTCAATGACGAATTGTTAGTGCGAAAACTGGCGTCCAGTCGAGTGCCAGTTCTGACGGGAATTGGTCATGAAATTGACACGACATTGTGTGATCTTGCAACTGATGTACGAGCGTCAACACCAAGCAACGCGGCGCAGTTGCTATTGCCGGATAAGCAAGAGATGATCCGGTCGATCAAGCACCAGCTTCGTGGTGTGGCGCTACAAACAGTACGAGCGATTGACGAGGAATTGGAACTGGTACAGGCGGCGCGCAGCAATGCTCTGGATAGCTGGCGTCAGCATGTTGAGGAGCTGCTGAGTGATGTACAGTCACGCATCAGGTTGATCAGTGAATACGATCCAGAATTAGCCCTGACAAGAGGTTATGCTATGATCAGGGGTAAGTGTGTGGTCGGGGAAGTGATTGAAATACAAACTAACAAAGCTTTGATGAAAGCGAGGATTGAAGAGTATGCAGAACGAGCCAACAATTAATGAGCTATTGGAACAGCTGGACAAAGAAATGGCGTGGTTTCACAGTGATGAGTTTCGGCTAGAAGAGGCGCGTGAGCGGTTTCTGGCTGTCAAAAAACTGGCAGAGCAGGCAGAAGAGCGGCTGCTGAATATGAAAAATGAAATTGAAGTGTTGGGTGAGTAGTCCATCATGGAAGTAGTGATTGTTTGTGCGCTGATACTATTTTTGATATTTGGACTGACTGCGTTCATCGGTGCACCGTATGTGCCAACGCGACATACTGATATTCATAGGCTTTTGACGGATGAACTAAAGTTGACCAACGATGATATCGTGCTAGATGTGGGGTCAGGTGATGGTGCCGTGCTACAAGAGGTGGCGAGGACTGGTGCTCAAGCTATCGGCTATGAGATCAACCCATTTTTAGTACTGGTGTCTCGTTGGCGGCTAAGAAAGTATGCCAAGAACGTGCGCATCAAATGGACGAATGCGTGGACAACGCAGCCTGCCAAACACATCACGGTTATATACGCGTTTGGTGCAGGGCTGCATTTGAAGAAAATTTATCAATTGGCTCGGCAACAGGCGACCCACCAGGGCAGATCGTTACGATTGGTCAGTTATGGCTATCGGCTAGATACCACGAAGAACGACCGACTACTGAAAGAAGCTGGTCCGTATTTTCTGTACGAAATACATCCTGACTTTACAGGAGACAAAGCATAAGCTATAATGCAAGATATGAAAAGAAGACAATTTGAACAGGGGTCAATCAACGGCTGGATGGTCGGTACGATTGGTTTTTTGGTGTTAACGTTAATCGCTGGAGCTGTAGCAGCTTGGATGTTCGTGGAATACACACGAGAGAAGACTGGCGTTGACGCAAAGGTTGCCAGTGCGGTTGCCAAAGGTAAAAATGAACAGGCTGAGCTTGACCAGAAGCGATTTTCTGAAGAAGCCAAGAATCCGCGCGTTGAATTTGTTGGGCCAAATGAATTTGGTCGAGTTTCGTTCATGTATCCAAAGACCTGGAGTGCATATGTTGACCAAGACGGTACTGACCGCGGTGACTACAAAGCGTACTTCCACCCAGGTACCGTGCCGCCAGCACGCTCAAACACCAGCCGTTTTGCTGTTCGCTTGGAAGTACTGAACAGCGACTTTGATAAGGTGTTGAGTCAGTATGCTAACCAGTTGAAGAAGGGTGAATTGACCTCAAGCAGCGTTGAATTTAATGGTAACGCAGCTACTCGCTTGGACGGCGCTTTCTCTAAAGAATTGCGCGGTTCAGTGGTCTTGATGCGAGTGCGAGACAAAACGATTCGTTTTTCTACTGACGCTGACGTCTTCAAGCCAGATTTTCAAGCAATTCTCGACACGGTTAAGTTTGTTCAGTAACACGCCAATTGCTATACTGTAAGCAGGTATGGCGGAGGTAAGATGGAATAATGCTGAATTTGGGCAGCTACCAAGTGTAGCGGTGGCCGCGCATGAATTGAAATCTCCGCTGGCGCTCATCAGACAACTCAGTCTGCTCCTGGAAGAGGGGCTGCTAGATGCAGCTGAAACGCGTCGCATTGCTCAGCAACTGTCGAGTATCAGTGATCAGTCGTTGGCGTTGGTACAGGACTTGGCACAAACGGCTCACTTGTCGCCGACGTTGTTTCCTCTGGAGCCCATCAATCCATTAGCCTTGTGTCAGCAAATGGCCATGGAATTACACCCGATGTTGCGTTTGTACGGCCAATCTATCGTCTGGCCGAAAAAGCAGTCAGCGAAGCGTTTGGTGGTGGCAAACAGGGCGTTATTGTCGCGGATTTTAGCTAACTTTTTGAATAATTCGCTGAAATATAGCGAAAAAAACATGCCCATACGGGTGACAATTCGCCAAATTGGCTCGACGCTGAGGATTTTGATTCGTGACCACGGCCCGATGATGAGTCGTGCGGATTATGCGCGGCTTATCGATGAGATGGAGCAGCGAAAATCAGTTCGAACGCGCCCTGACAGCAGCGGTTTGGGCGTATATGTAGCGTCGCAATTTGCAAAAGCCATGGGCGGAACTATTGGCCTGATCAGGCATCGTGATGGACTGACATTTTACGTAGAATTACCCATAAGTCAACAGATGAGTTTGCTATGAAAAAAGTGCTGATTGTTGAGGACGATCCAGTGTGGGCGAAGCTGATTCGGCACTATGTTTCAGAAGCTGGCGCTGATTCGCGGGTTGTTATTGCTCCGGGGCAGGCGCTGGAAATGATCGATGATTGGCACCCAGATGCGTTGGTGTTGGATATGCTCTTGGCGAGTGAAACGGGCATGGCGCTGCTGAACGAATTGAAAAGCCATGAGGACTTGGCTAATTTGCCGATCATCGTGTGTAGCAATGTTGGTATCACTCATGACGACATGGAGCCGTTTGGCGTGCGGGCGGTGCTTGACAAATCAACCATGACGCCAGCGCAGGTGCGACAGGCGTTGACGGAGGTGCTGCTGTGAGTCAAAGTGAACGCCTGCAAGCCATCGTCCTGAGAAGAACCGACTATGGCGAGGCAGATCGAATTTTACATCTGTTGACTTCGGCGGGGCGGCGCAACGTGATCGCCAAAGGCGTGCGACGCGAAAAAAGTAAACTGGCAGGTGGCATCGAACTATTTGCGCTGTGCGACGTGGTGGTGCGACGTGGGCGCGGCGAGCTGGGGATTTTGACCAGTGCGCAGCTGCAGCAATTTTATCGACACATTTTGGACAGCTACGAGCGGATGCAATTTGGCTATGAAATGCTGAAATTGGTCAATCGCGCGAGCGAGCAGGTTGACGAGCCAGCCTGGTTTTCGGTGGCGCAGCAGGTGTTGATGCAATTGAATAACGTGAAGGTTGAGCAAAAACTGATTGAAACCTGGTTTTACTTGCACTACGCTGGGCTGCTGGGTGATGAGCTCAATCTGCGCACTGATGTGACAGCCCATACTTTGTCACCTGACAAAACATATATGTACGACAGTACGGAAAAAGGCTTGCGACTAGCGGAGCAGGGCGACCTGTCGGCGGACGCCATCAAACTGCTTCGGCTCATCCAGGCGAAGCCGCTGGCTACTGTGGCGCAAATTGGCGGGATAACTGAGGTGATCAGTGCTTGTTGGCTGGTCGCGCGGCAGCACGCGGCGGTGTAATATTGCCCATAAAATGCTATACTGTAGGTAATAATTGTGAATCGCCATGTTGCCAACATGGAGAAAGGTTTTTTGATGAGTCAAGCAAAAATGGAAGATATTACCAGCCTGTGCAAGCGCCGCGGCTTTATTTATCAGGGGTCGGATGTGTATGGTGGTCTTTCTGGTACTTGGGATTATGGTCCACTGGGCGTGCAACTGAAGCGCAATATCATGGATTTGTGGTGGCGCCGGTTTGTGGATGAGCGTGACGACATGTACGGTGTCGATGCAGCGATTTTGATGAATCAGAAGGTCTGGCAGGCCAGTGGACATGTGGATACGTTCGTCGATCCGCTGTGTGAGGACACGGTCAATCACCGCCGCTATCGCACCGACCATATTCTCAAGGACAACGGCGTTGACGCGGATGGTATGACGATGGAGCAGATGGATGCGGTGATTGCTGAGCGCGGCATCAAAAGCCCCGATGGCAATCCACTGAGCAAGTCGCGCACCTTCAATATGATGTTTAAAACGCACGTTGGCGCGACTGAGAGCGAGGACAGTATTTCCTATCTCCGCCCCGAAACTGCCCAGGGCATTTTCACCAATTTCAAAAACGTCGTCGATAGCTTCTATCCTAATTTGCCGTTTGGTATCGCTCAACAAGGCAAGGCGTTTCGTAACGAGATTGCACCGCGTGACTTCGTCTTTCGCTCTCGCGAGTTTGAGCAGATGGAGATTGAATATTTCGTCGATCCTGAGCATTGGCAGGAGGCGTTTGATGAACTACTTGCGGCGACGCATGCGTTTTTGGCAGAACTGGGCTTGAAACCAGAGCATATCCACGAGCTGGACGTGCCGGCGGAGGATCGGGCGCACTATAGCGAAAAGACGATTGATATCGAATACGATTATCCAATTGGTTGCGAGGAGTTGATGGGTATCGCCTACCGGACTGATTTTGACCTGATGAACATCCAGCGCGCCAGTGGCAAGAGCATGGAATACACCGTCAAGGGAACGAACACAAAATTTGTTCCGCACGTCATTGAGCCGTCGTTTGGCGTCGAGCGGGCGCTGATGGCGGTACTCTCGGGCGCGTACCGTGAGGACGAGCAGAATGGCGAGAAGCGGGTATATTTGGCGTTGCCAGAGCATTTGGCACCAGTTAGATTTGCCGTTTCACCGCTGCTGAAAAACAAGCCAGAATTGGTAGAAAAAGCCCGCGAAGTCTATACTCAGCTCGCCAAAGCCAACCCCGGCCGAGTGCTGTGGGACGACAACGGTAACATCGGCAAACGCTACCGCCGCCAAGACGAAATCGGCACCCCGCACTGCGTGGTCATCGACTTCCAGACGCTGGAGGACGGTACTGTCACCATGCGTGAGCGGGATACGACGGAGCAGCGGCGAGTGAAGGTTGAGGAGCTATAGATACTAGAGATGAAAAAGTAAATTGGGTTTAAGGAGCTACAATATTGACAAAAAGTAGACCTGAGTTTGATAAAATTACATCGTTTGACGAGTTTAATAAATACTATTGGTATCGTGAAGAACTTTCGCAGATATGCAAGTCATTAGGATTAGAATATAAAGGCACAAAACAGGAACTCAATCACATTATTGAGCAGTACTTTAAGGGTAATTTGATTAAAAAGTCATCAATAAAAAATGAAAAGAAACGAGTAGAAACTATTACCTTAGATACTCCATTACTTGAATATGGGTTTTCCTTTAATACACACTTTAGAGAATATTTCTCAATTTTAACAGATGTCTCACCATTTAAATTTAATGCTGATATGGCCACTGCTTGGAGAAAAGTAAAGAGAGAAAATGATTTGAGTTTTACCATTCAAGATATGCTAAAAGTTTATTATGGGAAATCAGATTATGCCAAGTATGATAATTCGGTTTGTCAATGGAATCAATTTTTAAAGGATTTCTGTGCAGATAAAAATAGTTGCAACTATTCGAACAAATTAAAAGTAGCTGCTATTCTTTGGAAAGAAGTTAGAAATTCAAGAAATAAAAAGATTTATTCAAAGAATCTTTTAACTGAATATGAACATGAAATAAAAGAGTATCACAATTAGATAATCCCCAATGTGTTAACACCCAATGAGTAGTTAATCATGGATATTGGAAAGACAGAATATACTGTAGGTGAAATGGTATCAGCCATCTGGCGTTCAGGTGTAGTATAATGACTTTCATGTCAAAAATCACCAAAGGACATATCATTACGCAGAATCTAGATGGAACGGACCATCTGGATTGTTTGTATCGTATCTCGCTTAAAGCACTAATTTACAACAATGCTGGGCAGATTTTGGTCGTTAGAGAAATTGATCGGACGTATTGGGATTTGCCGGGTGGTGGTATGGATTTTGGCGAAACGATTGAGTCGTCACTGAAACGCGAGCTATATGAAGAAGTTGGCTACAAGGGCGGTTTGCGCTATCAGCTTTTTGACGCGTCGGATGAGATGTACATTGAGCGGATTGATGCTAATCAAATCTGTTTTTACTGCCGCGTTTGGCCGGATAATTTTGAGTTTATACCAGGTGAAGAGGGCGATGAGGTAGTGTTTATTGACCCGGAGGAATTGCTGCTTCAGAAGAGCGAGGTTGACGCGCCAGCTCGAGCGTATGCAGCACATGTGAAATGGCAAGAGGTTAACGACCGTATGAAGGTGCTATAATTACTCCATGACGAAACCGTTTTTACTACTACAATCGCGCCCTGAGACTGAAGCATCAGATGATGAATATCAAGCATTTTTGAAATTTGGTGGACTGGAGGCTAACCAATTGGTGCGGCTGAGGTTGGAACGCGGTGATCAGCCAGCGGTGAATTTGGATGATTATGCTG